>JALSUJ010000145.1 GCA_027071355.1 Gammaproteobacteria bacterium
CTTTTTATTGGGTTATGAATGTAAGAGACTTATAAACCAGTATTTTGATCTCTCTTTTTTTGTTTTTCAAGCCTTAACTGTTGAATTTTCACTTTAATTTCATCGTTTTAGAAGATCTGCACCCAAAAAATTTAGAGTACCGTCTTTATTTACATGAAATGCATAAAGAATTAGCTCAGGCATCAGCACAAATTGATCAAGGTAAAATCTCCCCTTTAAATATAAAAGAAATGACAGAACATGTTTTCAGTGAGCAGGAAAATGAGTGAAATTAAGTTTCCTCTTCCAGTTTACAAAACACCAATTGCAGAACGAAAAATTATTAAAATTGCTCAATAGTCAGTTAAAAAATGGGGTAAGAAAACAGCACGTGAGTATTTGGCTAATCTGGATGAAATTATAAATCTAGTTGCATCCGGTGATCTGCCTTGTCAAAAAAATCCAGAATTCAGCACTCGGTTTTCCTATTGCCTTGCCAAACAGCATTATATTTTCTTTGAGTTTCAAGATGACAAGTTAATTGTAGTCACCATTTACCATACGGCTATGCACATTAAAGAGCGAATGTATGAGAAAAAACTTTTAATACAACACGAAATAAAAGACATATAAACAGTTTCAGCAATAACCAGTTTTAAGTCCCATTATTTTCAGTTTTAGAATAGCCGCTTTCTCACTTTGAACGTGAGTCCATGAAAAACTGCCTCTTACTGCAAAGGGACGTTTTCAACGTTCTAACGAATTATTAAAATAGCAGTTATGTGGCTTGCTTATTTTCATTAGAAAATACTCATATCTATCTTTTGGGTTGACTTCTGCTATTTCTCATGTGTCAACATTGAGTGTAAGTGTACCTATCTTGACAGCGATCAAATAACCAAAACAGGCCGATTTGAGATAAGTGAATTGTCAGATTCTATATCAACTTTCTAGTGTTAGCGTCAGTTTCCCCTGGTAATGACATTATTACATGTTAGTTATAGTTAATCTGTCAGTTCAGGACTGAACTAAAACGCAGTTATTAAGTTTTCTGGCTCTAGCTCTGGCTCTAGCTCTGGCTCTAGCTCTGGCTCTAGCTCTAGCTCTAGCTCTGGCTCTGGCTCTAGCTCTGGCTCTAGCTCTGGCTCTGGCTCTAGCTCTGGCTCTTTCTCAGCGCTGAACGCTCAACGCTCAGCGCTACTCTTACCCCCCTTCTTCATTTTCTTGCCTTCTGCCGCCCGTTTTTTCCTGACTTCTTTGGGATCGGCAATGAGTGTGCGGTAGATTTCTACCCGGTCCTTATGTGCTACCTGAGTGTCCAGTTTGGTCAGCTTGCTGAAAATACCTACCTTGTTTATAGTTAAATCTATGTCTGGAAATTCTTTTAGTATGCCGGAGGCATTAATGGCATCTTCAACAGTTGAACCTTCATCCAGTTCAATGGTTTCCAGGACCTGTCTGGCTGGTGTGGCATAAGCGACCTCAACAATGATCTGGCGGGGATTTTTATTAACCACCATTTCACTTTCCATTATCTGGCTCCCTGAGTATAGATATCAAAAGCACGTTTACAGAAAGCATCCACCATACTATTAGCAATCTGGCTGAAGATAGGACCAAAGGCCATACTCATTATTTTATTGGAAAATTCAAACTCCAGATCCAGTGATATTTTACAACCGTTTTCATCCAGCGCTTCAAAACGCCAGAAACCCTGTAAATGTTTAAAAGGTCCATCAATCAGGCGCATTTCAATCATTTTATTTTTCTGCATACGATTCAAGGTGGTAAAGGTCTTATGCATGCCGGTATGGCTGATTTCAATTCTGCCCTTAACTTCATCCTCTGTCCGGCTTAACACTTCAGAACTACCGCACCAGGGTAAAAATTCCTGATAACTATCCACATCAGCCACCAGATTGTACATTTTTTCTGCACTATAGGGGATCAGTGCACTTTTATTAATGCAGGTCACAACAACTCCAGATTAACAGCAGGCATTAAAATAACGAGCGAAAGAAAGCATCCAGTTTTATCCCCAGTATACTTTCAAAAAACGCGATTATACCCATCGCATTCATAAATACAATTATCCCCATAACCGGTGCGATAAAACGCCCCAGAAAGGACCAGGTTCCATACCAGAAAGGACTGAGAGCCAGTTCCTGTTTTGAATACTCTTTTTTCATCAGCCAGCCGGCAAAAATGGCAATCATCAGTCCGCCCAGGGGCAGCATAATATTTGACGTTAAATAATCCAGAAAATCAAATGCCGTGGCATCCTTTAAAATGACGAACTCACCATAATGGGTAGTAATTGAGGTGGAGATAGTAAAATCACTGGCCAGATTAAAAGAGAAAATAGTAAACAGACCTGCAAACCAGACCAGTAAACCGGATATTACAGACATTTTAATACGGGAATATTTAAAGGTTTTCATCCCCCAGGTCACCGCCGGTTCAATTAATGAAATACTGGAGGTCCAGGCCGCAAACACCAGCAGCACAAAAAACAGAGTACCAAACAGATCGCCATAAGGCATTTGCCCGAATGCCAGAGGCAGTGTTTTAAAAATCAGTCCCGGACCTGCCGCAGGTTCCAGAGCATTAGCAAAAACGATAGGGAAAATAATCATACCCGCCAGCAGAGCCACTATAGTATCCATAACAGCCACAGCAATAGAGGCGGTAGCAATTGAGGTTTTTTCCGGTAGATAGGAGCCATAAACCATAATCGCCCCCATTCCCAGACTCAGGGTAAAAAAGGCATGTCCCATAGCAGTCAATACCCCCTTGGTGGATATTTTACTGAAATCAGGCGTAAACAGATAACTTAGGCCCTGCTCGAAATGTCCCGATTCCATAGCATAAAAGACCAGAATAACCAACAGGATAAACAGCAATGGCATCAGATAGGTTACGGCTTTTTCCAGCCCGCCTCTAACGCCTCTGGCAACCACTGTCATGGTCATAATCATAAAAATGGTATGCCAGGCCAGCAGACTTTCTGCACTGCCCACCAGATCTGAAAAAACAGTATTTACACCATCTGCATCCAGCCCCGTAAAAATACCGGACGCCATTCTGGGTACATAAGATAATGCCCAGCCAGCAATCACACTATAGTAGGAAAGAATCAGAAAACCGGCTATAACCCCCATCCACCCCAGCAAGCCCCAGGAACGGGAATGGCCGGATTCGCGAGCCAGATGTTTCATGGTAGAGATAGGATCCTGACGACCGCGACGCCCCAGCATAATTTCTGCCATCATAATAGGAATACCAATGGTCGCAATACACAATAAATAAATCAGTACAAAAGCACCACCGCCATTTTCACCGGTGATATAGGGGAACTTCCAGATATTACCCAGACCAACGGCAGAACCGGTAGCCGCAAGAATAAACGCCAGACGGGACGACCACTGCTCTCTTGGCTGAGCGCCTCCGGACTGAGCAGATAGTGTATTTTCTGAATCAGACATAATCAATGTATTCCTTAAAACGACTTTTTTTTACCGTATTGTAGCATTTTTTTGTATAATTAAGCCTATGGGAAAAAAGAAAAAGAAGACCTCTAGTAATACCATTGCGCAAAACCGGCGTGCCCGCCATGATTATATTCTCGAAAGTGAGTATGAAGCCGGCCTGGTGCTTGAAGGCTGGGAAGTAAAAAGTCTGCGTGCGGGTAAGGCTCAAATCAATGAAAGTTATGTGCAGCTCATTAATGGTGAGGCATTTCTCTATGGTGCCGTGATATCCCCGTTACTCTCTGCCTCTACTCATGTTCACCCGGAACAGCAGCGCAGCAGGAAGCTCCTGCTGCATGATTATGAGCTGTCCCGTCTGGTAGGTGCCGTAGAACGTAAGGGCTATACCATTGTCCCTCTGGCTCTGTACTGGAAAGGCAGCCGCGTTAAATGCAAAATAGCTCTGGCAAAAGGTAAGCACCTGCACGATAAACGAGCCACTGAAAAAGAACGTGACTGGAATCGGGAAAAAGCCCGAATTGCCAAAATGAAATAACCTGAGTATTCCGATGACAGATTTTTCAGGCCCGGTGCTGCCGGGCTTATTACATCAATATTCCAGTCTGCTGCCGGATCTGACTCCCTGTCTGAAGCAATTAAACAGCCTGTCTGAACAGCCTGCCGATACCTCACTTAAAGCATTGCAGTCTATTTATGAAGCCGTTTATCCGGTACTGGAAAAAGCCATGTGGCTTGAACAGACGGATCGCTTTGATGAATTACTGGATATTTATCAGCAGCTGTTTCGTGAGTACGAATCTCTACTACAGCAAACTGGAAATGTCCACCAGTATCACTTTGTGTTAAGTATCCCCATTGCCGATCGTCCCGGACATTTAAGAACCTGTCTGGAAAGCATTTATCAGCTCTGTGTACGTTATACTTACGGTGGCAAAAAAAACGGCATATATCATAAGATTGCAGTTATTGTTATAGAAGATAGTAAAGACCCTCAGTGTATTGAGCAGGATATGGCTCTGGCCGGAGAATATACTCAAAAAGGCTTAACGGTTCATCATTATGGTCAGCAGGAACAATACCAGCTTATGCTGAAGATCCCTGTGGAATTACGCAAATCTGTCCGTTCCATTATAGGTACCCCCTCAGCAACCGACTTTTATCATAAAGGCCAGGCAGTCGCCCGTAACCTGGGCTATTTAAAAGCTCTGGATATTACAGCAGACAAAAACAATACCCTGTTCTTTTTTGTTGACAGTGACCAGTTATTTTTAACCAATATGCCTACACTTGACGGAGATAAAAACGTTAGCGGACTGAATTATTTTTATTATATTAACCGGATTTTTAATACCAGTAATATTGCCATTCTGACTGGCAAACTGGTGGGTGACCCGCCGGTTTCACCCTCAGTTATGACGGTTAATTTTCTGGATGATATGATTGCATTTTTTAAACAACTGGCAGAAAAACAGGCTCATTCGGCCTGCAGTTTTCATCCCGTCAAAAAAATCAAACCGGCTGATGCGGCCTATCATGATATGGCTCAGTTATTCGGTTTTAAAAATATTCAGAGCAGTTACGACTACTGCTGTTATATTAAAGGCGAGCACGATCATACAGAATGTCTTAAAACCTTTGCTCAACGCATTAATTATTTTTTCTTTGGCGAGCATCTGACCCGCAAAACCTATTTCAGTTATCCCTGTTTCGGTTATCAGAGTCCATTAACAAAACTCAGCCCGGCCAGAACCATTTATCCCGGTAATTATATTGTCACCTTTGAAGGCATGAAATATATTATCCCCTTCGGCACCTTAAGGCTCAGAATGTCCGGGCCGACTGCCGGCAGACTGATCCAGTCGGAAATCGGCGAACGATTTGCTACCTCCGGCATGCCCATGCTGCACAGCCGGACACTGCAAAGCGAATTTGCCGATGAGTTTCGTCCGGGCGTAGACAACACTAACGATAATATTGATATTACTGATGAATTTGAACGGCAGTTTTTTGGGGATTTAATGTTATTTACGGTTGCCCGACTGGCAAAAAACAATATTGCTATTGAAGCTTATAATACTCGGGTCCTGTCAGAAACCTTTGCCGAAATTGAACAGGAACTACTGGAGCTCTATGCTAATAAACATCAGAACGCCAATCATAAAGCACATGAATTATCGCAATTACTAAATGATCCTTCCCAGTGGTGGAATAAGGATAAAGAACTGGAAGATTACATCAAACAGGTACAGCAGTTTATTGATAATATACTGCATAATTTTGATACCCGAACACCGGCCTATCAGCACATACAGTCCAGAGAACACCGACAGCAACAGATCCACACCATGATAGATTCCCTGCTAAGTTATCGACAGGATAGAAATGCCTGGGATCAAATGCTGCTGGAAATATAAAGCTTTCACCCTCTCCAGAGTGTGAGAAAATGAAATGAATATCGATTAATCTAGTGTTGCGCTGGCCATTGCATTAGACAGGATTCGTTGTCTGCATTGCTGATAATCCTGTTCTGCCGGTTTTAAAAGACTGACAGGAATATCAATATTCTGATAACGGGTTCGCTCTTTAATAATGCGCCCCGCCTGCATATTAGCGGAAGAATCCCCCGCCCTGCTCTGCCCTGTACGGGAGAAAATCTGATATTGTTCACTTAAAGGGCTGTCCAGTGACAGCCATTGCTGTAGCCTGGGTAATAGTCTCTGCGGCTCACTGCGTACCAGTTCAGCATCAAAATAATAAAAACCAGACGAGTATTTTTGAGCAAAGTCCGCCAGTTTTTCAAGCCGCTCCCTATAATAACGGACTGCATAAACAGGTTCTGCATAGGGGTGGGACTGTTCTTTTTTTAAAAACAGATTCACAATACTTTTTATGCTTTGTTCTGCAGTACGCAAAGCCAGTAAAACCTTGATATTTTCCCGCTGAAGATTTTCCAGCAACAATGGGTATTTATTATGCAGCAGCTTATCAAATAAATACTTTGAACCCGGTTTTATATCACCTCTGTCTGCAAATAGTTGTTGCTGTTTTATTAAATCCTGCCTGGCATGATAAGGCCGATGCAGCTCATAATAACCACTGATCTGTGGGTGAGAGCCCAGGATATGACCAATAAGGCTGGTGTTAGCCCGCATATGGCTTAATAAAAAAATTCTCTGCATGGTTATGTTAACTGACATGGTTAATTTTACTACAGCCCGGTCCCGTTATTATACTTTTACCTCCTAATAAAGGCTTAACCTGGATCCGGGTACTGATCCGTTCTTTCAGAGCTGAGACATGGGAAATGATACCAATTAATTTCCCATTCTGATGAAGACTGGACAGAGCTTCCAGGGCACTTTCAAGTGCGTCTTCATCCAGAGAGCCAAAACCTTCGTCAAGAAACAACGAGTCGACTCGTACTTTCTGACTGGCCATTTTAGATAAACCTAAGGCTAAAGTCAGACTGACAATAAAACTCTCACCACCGGATAGATTTCTGACCGAGCGTATCTCACCGCCCTGATAGTTGTCCACCACATTCAGTTCCAGAGGCTGCAATTTATCTCTGATTAATAAATAACGATCGGACATTTTTTTTAATTGCCGGTTGGCATGTGCAACCATAAGCTCAAACGTCAGCCCCTGAGCAAAGTTACGGAATTTTTTGCCATCTGCTGAGCCAATCAGAGCATGCAGTTTTTCCCAGCGCTGACATTCCTGCTGCCGGCTATCTATAGCAGATTGTTGCTGTTTTATTTTATCCCGGTCAATACGATTTTGCTCAAGCTGATGTTTTAAAGCTGCTACTTCATCCCGAAGTTTAGAAAGTTCATGTTCCTGTTGCTGTTGTTCCTCAAATAGTGCATCCAGACTCTTTTGGGTAATGGCTCTGCTTTGTTCCAGCTTTAATTTCTGCCTGCTATCTGTCAGGCGAGTCTGTATGGCCAGTTGTCTATTATCCAGTTCAACAGCCTGATTATTTAACTGGTCACGTTCCTGCAGGGATAAACCGGCCTGGATAAATTCGGCCTCCAGAGTAAAGCCCTGTTGCAGCAATAAATGCTTAAATTCCTGCTCCCGTTTTTCTAAATCCACAATAGCTTTTTTTATACGCTGTTGTAATGACTGAATATTAACCTGAACACTATTTAAATGCTGTTGAATACGAATAAATTCTGTTCTTAAATTACTTTCCGCCTGTTCTGCAGCAATTAAATTCTGCCTGAGCTGGTTTTCTTCTGCATCGGGATCTTTGCTGCCAAATAATGCCTGCCGTTCAGCCCGGAACTGTTCCAGTATTAAGGTGTCCTTTTGTAATTGCTGCTGTTTTATTATTGATGATTTTTTATAGGTTTTAATCATAGTATCATGAGTTTTAATATCCGCATTATATTGTGATAAGGTCAGATCAAATTCATTTAATTTCTGTTGCTGACGGGTCCAGTTCTGCAATCGTTCCTGCAGGCTGTTTAATAGCTGTTCAAAATCCATGTTACCCAGTTCAGAAATACCCAGAGGCTGCAGATGGTTTAATACTGAACTTTTTAAAGCCGAAAAGTCCTGTTCTGCCCGTGTTAAATCCTGTTCCAGTTTAGTGAGCGTCTGTACAATATTCTGCTTTGTATGATTTTCAGTCAGCAGTTGTTTTTCTGTTTCAGAAAGTGTCTCCTGTGCTGCTTTTTCAGCCCGATTCAGACTATTGTTCTCTACTTCTATTTGTTCTGCCTGAGTGATTATTTTTTCCAGCGCAAGCAGTTTTTTTTCTGTTTTATCCATAGCAGGTACATTACCCATAGCATAGGGGTGTTCCAGAGAACCACATAACGGACAGGGTTTATTATCGGTAAGTTTTTTTCGCTCGGATTCCAGATCGGCAATGGTACGCAATAGATTCAGCTCTCTTAACAGGCTGTCTTTTTCAGCTCGATATTCCCGTAACAAACGCTCATTTAACAACTTTTTTAAACGCTGCTGTTTTTGCTTTATCTGAGTCTGAATCTCAGTTAATGTCTGCTGGCAGGTATTCACTTCTTCATTTTTTTTGAATAATTTCTGTTGCTGCTGATTCTGTTCCTGAAGATTTAACTGATAGTGCTGCTTATTTTTTATAATGTCTTTCTGAATAGCTGTCAGGTTTAACAATTGTTCCTTAATACCTGCTAAACCACTTATCAGCCATTGATCCTGGGAGTTGTTCTGCAAATAAGTATTTGAAATATGGCGCTGTTCTTTAATCCGCTCAGATTCTTTTTGCAGCTTAAGAATGAACTGTTGTTCTTGCTTAATCTGTTCAAGTTCCTGCTGATATTCTGTCTGCAGTTTTTTTACCAGCAGATTTTTATCTGCAATATGCTGGTCCACAGAACGAACTTTTTTTAGTACGTCATTGATACCCTGCAGATTATTTTTTGCTTCTGACAGGTGCTGTTCTGACTGTTGTAAAAGAGATTGCTGCTGTTCAATTGTCGCTTCCAGTTCGGGCAATTTTTGCTGTTCTGTTTTAAGTTGTTCATCATCGCTTTGACGCTGCTTACGCAAAGCCTTTAAAGTTGCGTAAATCCCATCCAGATGACTGGCCTTTATTGCCAGCTTGAGTTTATTTCTCTGCGGGACAAACTCTTGCAATGCAATTTTAAGCTGTTCAGATTGTTTTTCTAACTGCTCAATCTCAGTATTTAACGTCTTAATACCGGTTAACCAGTTGAGCGATGTCTGAGTCTGGTTTAACTGTTCTAATAGTTTAACTTTCTGCTGTTGCTGTTTTTCCAGAGTTTGTGCAATGGTTTTTTCTTCAGCTTCGCTTAGCAGATTGATACTGCTGATCTCTGCGCGTAAAAGATTTAACTGTTCACGTTCTGTTTTAAGCTGCTCATGAGTTCGTTGTGAAATTTTTGAGTAAATTTCGGTACCGGTGATCTGTTCAAGTATCTTTGATTTTTGCTCTATATCCGCTTTTAAAAAGGTATCAAAGCCGCCCTGAGCCAGTAAAATAGAACGGGTAAAACGCTCAAAATCCATGCCTGTTTTTGCTTCGATAACCTCTGCAACATGCCTTTTTTTTGACTCCAGAATATCACCGCTGTCCGCATCAGAAATTTCATGGCGGGATTCTGCCAGCTTACCCTCCGGTTTTTTTCTTGCTCTGTGCTGACTCCAGTGACAGCGAAAACGCCCTTCAGAGGATTCAAAACTGACTTCGGCATAACACTCCCCGGTCTGGCGGGACATAATATCGTTATTATTTTTAGTGATCTTACCCAGCCGAGGGGTTGAGCCGTACAGAGCCAGACAGAGCGCATCCAGGATTGTGGATTTGCCTGCGCCGGTTGGTCCGGTCAGCGCAAAAATACCATTGGCCAGATATTGCGGATCAGTAAAATCAATTAACCATTCACCCTGTAGTGAATTGATATTTTTAAAACGAATCTGCAGAATTTTCATAACGCGTTACGGTCTTCATCCTGTAGAAAATGGATGATCTCTTTATAGGAAAGTATTAATTCCTCCCTGCTTTCTTCAGGTACATCATAAGCCTGTAAACAACGCTCAAAAACATCGTACTCATTCATATCATCCAGCGTCTCATCTTCTCCAATCGCAGCCACAACAACTGGAGTCTTATTTTTAATGCGCAGAATCTCCATTTTAGAACCGCTAATGCTTTCAGCCATTAATGACCATAAATCCGGCACGACATCTTTACCCCGGTATTCTATTTCCAGCCAGGCATTACTATGCTGCTGTTTTAAGGATTCTATCTCGATGTTCAGTTCATCCAGCGTCCCTACGATGCGTTTTAAGGCCTGAAAACAGGGAACATTTATTTCCTTAATAGTTGAGCTTCCGACTTCAAAGCTGACAATGATAACCTGTTTAAGCTGCTCAGCCTCGCCAAAACTCATTGCCAGCGGGGAACCGCTATAGCGAAAGCGTTCATTATTTCCGACACACTGGGGAATATGTAAATGCCCCAGCGCCAGATAATCAATAATATCCGGAAACAGTTCCTGTCCTACATAGGCCAGTGATCCCACATACAGCTCTCTTACCCCATCACCATCCAGGGTTTTACCCCCAGCAGTAAAAAGATGCCCCATGGCTATCACGGGGACATTCTTATAGCCCTGCTGTTCAAAACCGCGTTGTTTTTCACTGGCAATTTCGCACACCCGGGTATAATGGGCTTTAAGGCCTTCAATCAGCTTAATGCTTTTATCTTCAAAACTTTCCCCCGCTTCGACGATACGAATATCTTTTTCTCTTAAATAAGGCACAGCACAGATAATTGCCTGAGGCGTCCCGTCCTGATCATGCAGCAGTAACACTTCATCCTGCGGGTCATCTGAGGCCGCACCAACCACATAGACATTAAGAACCTGTAATAGCGCTCGGGGTGCATTTAAAAAAGACGGCGAATCATGATTTCCGGCAATTATCACCACATGTTGACAGCCGGTCATTGAAACACGGTGCAGGAACCGGTAGTACAGCTCCTGTGCAAAATTACCCGGCGTACTGGTATCAAATACATCCCCGGCCACCAACAAAATATCCACCTGTTCCTGAACGATGGTGTCTGTCAGCCAGTCTAAAAAGGCACTGAATTCCGCATAGCGTTTTCGGCCATATAGAGATCGCCCCAGATGCCAGTCGGATGTGTGTAATATTTTCATGGTGTAAGCATATCATGGAAAAACGACAAAATTTGTCGTAAAAACCTTTGTTTTTAATTTTCTGAGTGATTTGATCACTGTTAAACTTTTACATTGAGTCTAAAGTCTTTATTAACTTTCAATCAATGAGGAAAAAATTATGAAATTATTATTTTTCGGGGAGATTACCGAAAGATGAGCCATATAGATTGTTTTAGTCATTAATTCTATTTCCATCTAATATTTATCCCTCTGATTCTAAAACTTTAATGGTATGCCGGTCTTTCTCACCATCATAATACCTGACTAAAACATCATCAAATACCCTATTGCCTGATATCATACTAAATAAGGTCATAGAAGATTTTAATTTTAGATCGTCTGGATATGGGAAGACCACCCGGTGCTTAGCCACAATTGAAGTACACTCAATTAAACGTGTGCCCAGCACGGGATGGTTTAAATAGGCCAGAGCCTCTGCCCTGTCTTTAATAGCGTAGTATTGTGCCGTCTCGCTTCTGCCCAGCCCCTGGATTTGAGGAAAGATATACCAGATCCAGTGTGTTCGCTTATAGCCTGAGTTCAACTCTGCAATAACGGTTTCATAGACCTTTGCCTGTGCTTCAGTAAATCGTTCTAAATTAGCTTTCATGCTGACAGTCTCTATATCTGTATCAACCAGATTGATAATGTTTGCTAACAGGTTTTGTTACTTCCCATACACAGGAAAGTCCGGCAGGAAAAATAACGATATTACCTGCAGAAAAGTAAACAGTGCCTAATTTCTGAGTTGTTTATAGCACCGCTACCATTAAAGGCCTAAATCCAGCTCCAGCTGATGCAGATGGCCTGATTCAGGGTCATTAAAGGATGACAGTCCAACACCTAACAGGCGAACTTTTCGCAACCCTGCATCGGTATTCATTAATAGATTTTTACAGCAACGATATATCTGTTTATTATCATTAATCGCCTGATGAAATGTCTGGCTACGAGTCACCTGTTCAAAATCATCATATTTTACTTTTAAGGTAATGGTTTTTCCCATTAACTGTTGGTGCCTGAGATCCGCTGTCAGTTCTTCAACTAATTGCCTTAAATAATCATGCAGCTCCTTTATATCATCAATATCTGCGGCAAAAGTGGTTTCATTGCTAATAGACTTTCTGGAACTTTGGGTACCTTTAACCGGCCTGTCATCAATACCTCTGGAAACATTGTAAAAGTAACTGGCTGAATTCTTAAAATACTGCTTAAGAAATTCCAGTGATTTTCCTTTTAAGTCACTGCCCGTTAGTATGCCAAGATTTTGCATCTTTTTTTCAGTGACCTTGCCAATACCGTAAAATTTACCAATAGGCAATTGAGCCACAAAACTTTCACCTTCTTCAGGTAAGATGACTTTAATGCCATTGGGCTTATTAATATCAGAAGCGGTTTTAGCCAGAAACTTGTTATAAGACACGCCAGCAGAAGCCGTCAGTTCTGTCTGTTGGTAAATGTCACGTCTAATTTGCTCTGCTATGATGGTTGCGGATTTCTGGTTAACTTTATTATCGGTAACGTCAAGATAAGCTTCATCTAAGGACAGTGGTTCTATAATGTCAGTATATTGTAAAAAGATAGCCCTGATCTGTTGGGATACTTTTTTATAAGCCTCAAATCTGGGCTTTACAAAAATAGTCTGGCGACACTTTCGAGCAGCCTGTGAACATGGCATGGCTGAATGAATACCGTACTGGCGAGCCTCATAACTGGCGGCCGCCACAACACCCCGACTGTCTGGATTACCGCCCACAACCACCGGTTTACCACGTAATAATGGATCATCTCTTTGCTCCACCGAAGCGAAAAAGGCGTCCATGTCTATATGGATTATTTTTCTCACACCAATATGACTCTCATCGCTAAGGCTATCATACAATCTGGATTTTTATGTGTTCCTGACATGGTTAGAAAATATAAATTATGACATAAACAAAAACAATTTTAACTGAAAACCTGAGCGATAAGCGGGTTTTAACCATGAGAAAAACAGGATTAAATAGTAGACCAGGATTAGAGGGCAAAATAAAAGGTAACTATTCAGCATAAATTACCGTATCTTCCTGCAGTGCCTGTATTTTCGGGGACGCTCAAGTACATCCATGTGTCGCTTTATCTCGGCATCCTGCCTCCATAAACCCCGTAAACACAGGCCCTGCAGAAAGATACTCTTATCAGGTTTAAATCATACTGAATAGTTACCAATAATTAATTGTTTAGATATGAAATATTGTAGCGCATTGCCAGTTTTGAAAGACGCTTATCCAATGTCCATAACTTTGCGTCGGGTGTAATAAGTACT
>JALSUJ010000146.1 GCA_027071355.1 Gammaproteobacteria bacterium
GATAAATGTTGCTCTGGCTCTTTCTCAACGCTGAACGCTCAGCGCTCAACGCTGCTCTTCAACATCAATCTCTTAACCGGCTCCCCTTTCACCAGATGCTGTTCGAGAATATCATCCAGATCTTCCTCATCTACATAAGTGTACCAGATGCCTTCCGGGTAGACGACGATGACGGGGCCTTCATTGCAGCGGCCGAGGCAGCCGGCGCTATTGATTCTTACCTGCCCTTCTCCGTGAATGCCGAGGTCTTTGCAGCGGTTTTTTAGGTATTTTCGCATTTGCCGGGCATTAAAGCGCTGACAGCAGGCTGAGCCGTCTTCCCTGTCATTGGTGCAAAAGAACAGGTGCCTGGAATAATAGGACATTTAGAAAGGTTCTCCGGTTTTACGTTATAAAGGCTGATATAATAACAAACTTTCAGATAATATTAACCTGAGTCCGGATATTAAGCTTTGACTGTTCAACACACTATTTCTCAACTTGCCAGCCAGTGTGTGCTGTGCGGACTGTGCATTCCTCATTGCCCGACTTACCGGGTGTTTCATACAGAAAACGAATCTCCCCGGGGGCGAATAAGCCTGTTTAAGGCTCTGGCGGATGGAGATTTAAGCCTGTCTGATCCGTTGTTTGAGATTCTTGATCACTGTCTGGGTTGCCGGGCCTGTGAAAATATGTGTCCATCCCAGGTTAATTACTCCAGAATCAGTGACTTAAGCCGTCAGTTATTAGCAGAAACGATTCATAGTCAGCAGCCTGTTAAGCAGAAAATAGCGCAATCAGTTTTACAAAACCGTTCTTTGCGGTCTCTGGCAAAACTTTCAGGCCAGTTAATGAAAAAAGGTCAGCCCTCACTGGCTCACTATTATCCGGTGGATAATGCCATAGGACAGGTGCTGTTATTTACCGGCTGTACCGGTGAGCTGTTTGAAACCCAGACCCTTCTGGATGGTATTAAATTGCTCAATGCCTGCGGCTATAACGTCCTGATACCCGAGGTACAGCAATGTTGCGGGGCAATAAAACGTCGTCAGGGTGATCTGGACGGCATGTATGAACAAATGCATGAGAATATTGAAGCTTTTACACCGCTGCTGAAAGACAGTCAGGCGATTATCAGTTTAAATAACCATTGTTCTGGACAATTGCGGGAATATCATGACCTGATGGTAGGTAGCGATAGTGAAATGATGGCACAACATAGTTTTGATATTATCACTTTTTTACAGCATGCCCTGCAAAAGAAAAAAATATCATTTCAACCCCTTGAACATAAGATTTTGCTGCATACCAGCTGCAGTTTAAAAAATGTGCTTAAGGAGGAATCCGCTCTGCAGTCCCTACTGGCACATATTCCCGGACCGGGTATGCATACGCTGGATGCCCAAATCTGCTGTGGTGCAGCCGGCAGCTACCGGCTTCAATACCCTGAAATTGCTGAACAGTTGCTGGATGATAAAATACAGCAGATTGTATTGTATAATAGCAGCTTACTGGTTTCTTCCAATCTGGGTTGTTCCCTGCATTATAAGCAGGGGCTGAAAAAGCAGGGGCTGGATATTGAGGTTATACATCCGGTTAGTTTGCTGGCCAGGCAATTGAGCGTTGAGCGTTGAGCGTTGAGCGTTGAGCGTTGAGCGTTGAGCGTTGAGCGTTGAGCGTTGAGCGTTGAGCGTTGAGCGTTGAGCGTTGAGCGTTGAGCGTTGAGCGTTGAGCGTTTTAAATATTGTTGTATAGGGCTGAGTTAGTGTCAAATTTTAATTTGGAATTTGTCTGGTATTTTTAAAGAGGGATCAATATGTCTTTCAGGTCGCAAAATCGGCAGTTTTCTGTTCTGGATCAGTTTTTGATTAATATTGATACTGGGGTGCGTACGCTGTTTGGGGCGCCTGAAGTGACTGAGCGTACAAACCCTGCTCAGTCACAGGCTGAAGGTGAGCTGAGTGAAGCTGAGCGGAAGCTGGCGGGACGTTTAATGCGTATTAATCATGCTGGTGAGGTGTCGGCTCAGGGGCTTTATCAGGGGCAGGCTTTAACGGCAAAATTGCCGGAAGTACGGGCACAGATGCAGCGTGCCGCTCAGGAGGAGAATGACCATCTGGCCTGGTGTGAGTCTCGCTGTCGTGAACTGGGAACCCATGTCAGTGTTTTAAATCCTTTGTGGTATCTGGGTTCTTTAAGCATTGGGGCTATTGCCGGTAAAGCCGGGGATAAATGGAGCCTGGGCTTTGTGGCTGAGACAGAACATCAGGTGGTGCATCATCTGGATCAGCATTTGCAGCAAATTGCCCCGCAGGATCAAAAAAGCCGGGCAATACTGGAACAGATGAAAATTGACGAGCTGCATCATGCGACCATTGCTGAAGGTGCAGGCAGTGCTGATTTGCCTGCTGCCGTTAAAATGGCCATGAAAATAACTTCCAAAGTAATGACTGGCGGGGCTTATTATTTATAGGTCCTGAGCCAGATTTCTGGCTTAAAAAGTCCAAAATAGAGACTCTTAAACAAAGCCTTTTATATAAAGTTTGTAACTACATCAGCATAAATTACCGTATCAGCCAGTAGTGCCTGATACTCTTACGGAAATAATATTATGCTGAATAAGTTACTAAAGCTTCTTATATAAAAAAGTCTACCAGGGGTCTGGGTTGTTCCAGAACTGAGGCATTCTGGATCTTCTGATAAGTATCCTGGATGTTTTTTTCAGTTTGAGAAGACTGCCGGGATAAGAAGTCGGCTTCCGGGGTGTGTTCCGTTGCGTATTGTGTTTGTTTTTCCCGCGTCTGTGTTGATAGTTCAACGCGTGCCTGAGCTGCCATTCGCGAGGCTTCAGATGCAACGGAGCGATCCTGAGCCGATGGGTCAACCGGCGCCGTAGCTGCTCTGCGGATCTGTTGCGCTTTTTTCAGATTGGCCTGAGGGTCATCAGAAACCTGGGAGGTATCAATATTAACTTCCCCCCCTACCGCATAACGTTTACCATCCGGACCGGTTTCGTAATCAAAACTGGCTCCGCCTTTCGCCAGATTTCCGGCGGCGGATAAATGCGCCTGTTCATGGGCTTTAACCTGTGTATCTCTACGTTTTAGATCCTGAAGCTGTTGCTGTTCCCGTTCAGAAAGCTCCTGCCCTGATGAAATTGATTGATCAGCATTATTATTCCGTACTGAACTGTTCTGTATAGTACTGTTCTGTATTGAACTGACTGCTGGGCTTATAGTTGAGGTTTCCATAAGATTCTATTTTTAACAAGATATTTATCCAGTTTATAGTGACTCATTGCTATTAGCGTTCATAGTTATTTAAACTTTAATTTTTTGCAGCAATTTTTTCAAGCTTGATCCTGAATGGGAATGGAATTCTGTTTCTGCTAAAATAGCAGGCATTATTAATTTTCTGTATCCAACAAAAAAAAGATTTTTTATGAAAAGACAAAGTTCGTTTAACCGTGAGGAATTACTTCAGTGCGGTCGTGGTGAGATGTTTGGACCGGGTAATGCACAGTTACCCTTGCCTAATATGTTAATGATTGATCGAATTGTAGAGATCAATGAAGAAGGCGGCGCACACGGTAAGGGTGGAATTATTGCCGAGCTGGATATTAACCCGGATTTATGGTTTTTTGAATGCCATTTTAAAGGAGATCCGGTTATGCCCGGCTGTCTGGGACTGGATGCAGTATGGCAGTTAATTGGTTTTTATTTAGGCTGGCTGGGCAGCCCCGGTCGCGGCCGTGCTCTGGGTGTCGGCGAAGTTAAATTTACCGGACAGGTATTACCCAGTGATAAAAAAATAAACTATAAAATAGATATAAAACGGGGAATCAAC
>JALSUJ010000147.1 GCA_027071355.1 Gammaproteobacteria bacterium
AATTAATTCTGATGATGATTTAACCCAATCTAAAATGCTGTTAAGCTCATTTAGAGTAAAAATATCATCAAATAGGTTTATGTAAATAGATACCATAGCATCAGGCATATTTTTTTTCGCATCGGCTTCTATTTGCGTCCTAACCTCATCAATGGACATATCAGTTTTTATAACAAAGCTAAGGGGGAAGCGATTTATTTTCTCAAAATCAAGGAAGTATTTTTTAAAGTCTAAAGTTTCTGTTACCTGAAAGAATTTTCCTAAGGGCTTTAAAACAAAATCAATTCCTCCATCGTTTGCATTTGTTCTTCCTGTACGAAAAAGAGTCAAAGGTTCCTCTTTTGAATTTTCATTTATAACTATAGTTACTTTTGTTTGCTTAAAGTGTAAATATAAAAGCGCATATGAAATTATTTCAAACAATCTAGCATCTGAGTTATATTCAAACGCCTTCATAATTAAAGTAACGATTTCATCTTCTGTGCTAGCGGCTTCAATTTCGTTTAAATATGCCGTTTGATTATCGTTAATAATTTCAATGTATCTATCTATCGAAGCAACAACAAAAGACGCTGTTTCTTTTGGATCCATTCCGTTTTCAGAAAGTAGGTCAACTGAAATTTTTCTTGCCTTTCTTCCATCACCCAAGTCGGCTGGTTGTACTGGTAGCATATTATCGCCTACACCATACTGCCTTCTAACCTCATCATTAAGTCTATTATCCAATGGGTGATTTTGAAGTTTAGAACCAAAAGGCATCGACTTCATGTTTCTCATTAAATCTGTAAAGCTTGATCCATTGTAATTTCCATCTAAATAATCCTTACAAAGTACATAAAGGGCGTATAAGTTACCTAGTGATCGTCTTGCTTTACTATCTCGATCAGAGGCTTTTGTTTTACGTTCAATATATTTATGAATAACTGAATCGGGATTTACATGGTATTTGGTGGCTGTTTCATTTACAAAATATTTAGTCATCATCGCTACCCAGATCAAAAGAAATAATTTCATAGGCAGGTATGTTGAGCGACTTAGCAATCTTAAAAAGATTGATGAGGCTTACATTTCGCTTGCCTCTTTCAATACCGCTAATATAGGTACGGTCGAGGTCAGCTATAAGAGCAAGCTGTTCTTGGCTTAAATTTTGTTGTTGCCTAAGTTCTTTGACATGTTTGCCAAACTGCAACAGAATATCTTCTTCATTCATATCACTACCTTAAATTTGGTAGTATAATTACATTGTGTTGACTATGAGTCCACGGACTATGCGTCACATTAAAAGCGCCTGAGTTCAAGTACGAAGTGCAACAAAAGATGGATTTAAGGTAAAACATAACATTGCTCCGGAGTTTTGTACCCAAGTGTTTTACGTGGTCTTCTATTAAGTGCTTTAGCAATAGCATTGCAAGCATGTTGAGTTAGTTCAGCCATGCTTGCACCTTTTGGCAGATACTGTCGTATCAAGCCATTAGTATTTTCATTAAGGCCACGCTCCCATGAGTGGTGTGGTGTTGCAAAATAAAATTTTGAGTCTGTTTCTTTTTCAATGGCTTTGTACTGATGGAACTCAGTCCCGTTATCAGCAGTAATTGTTCGTACAGGTCTGTGCTGTTGTTCGATGAGTTTAATAACACGCTGATTCAGCTCATCAGTTGTTCGTGCTTTTAGTTTACCAATGAGAGTGTACTTGGTTTTACGCTCAACGAGTGTAACGATACAATGGTTGTCATCACGTGCGCCCATTACGGTGTCGATCTCCCAGTGTCCGACACGTGATCGGTTTTCAGCGCCAGGCGGTCTTTCTGAAATGTGTTTTTTGCCTGGCATAACGCCGCGAGAATCATGAGAACGGTATTTTTTACGACGTCGTTTAGATGATTGGCGTAGGTAGGTATAGAGGTGGCCACCAAAAAAAGCGTCATACCAAATGTATCGATAGATAGTGGCATGGCTGATGGAAAAGATATTATTGGCTTTTAACCATCCTGCTATTTGTTCAGGGCTCCATTTCAGACGCAGAAGCCGGAATATGATCTGTAAATGCCCGTCTGAGAACCGCCAGTGTCTACGAGACTCACGACGCAATCTGCTAGCGCGTGATATTGCTCTGGAGACCTCATATTTTCCATCAGCACGTTGATTACGCCTGATTTCACGAGAGATGGTTGAACGGTGCCTACCAAGTTGCCGTGCGATCTCAGCTTGAGAAAAACCTTGTACGCGATAGGCGGAAATCATGTATCTTTCTTCTGAGGTGATCTGGTGATAGTTCATGATAGTAATCCTCTTCTTGCCGGAAAAGAAAAACTATCATTATCCCAGATCACCTCTATAAAATTGAAGGTATAATGTGTTGCACTTAGTTTACGAATTCGCGGCGTATAACAAGGCGCTGCACTCAGACTGCCAAAAGCGGCGCGGCTTTCGCTACGCTACAGCTGCACCACTTTTGGCAGCTGGTGAGCTTGGTCGTTATAAGCAAAAAGGTGTATCGTGAAATTGCACGAATCATGGAGACACGAATACAATCAAGACAGGTATTTGTCACATTTATCAAACATTGATTTGAGCAAACGTATTAGATACTTAATGGAAAACCTAACCACGCTCGAATTGGGTGGAAAGATTGGTTTAATAAGTATAGAAAGAGAGCCGGGTAATTCTCTAATGAGAAAATTCACTCATTCACAACAGGAACTCGTCTTACGAAATAGAGATCCTGAGCCAATGTTCTTAAAAGGTGCCTCCATTCCAGAAGCCATGATTGGCCACGAAGATAAATTTAGAAAGCTAAATGCCTACGCACATAGAATGAAACCTGATTTAATAAAATACGGAAAAAGAGAACATTTTGAAAATTTCAGCTTTAAAGTTTCATTAGCAAGCTCATTCTTAGATCCTTCTCTAAATACATCCCAAATGGATGATGAAATGAAAGCTATTTATTATCCTCATCCTGATGAAGTCATAATAAAAACACAAGATGGACGAAAGTTGGATGGAATCACAAAAGTAGAAGTTATCCATGAGGCTCAAGTTGATTATTATATATATAGCTCAAGCTTATCATTTGATATTCGGTTATTTGGTGATTTTGAAGCAGATACTTGTTTATTTATATATGACTCACAAATGTTTTCAAAAGATATACTTCGCCATATATCGGACATAATTCCAAAAGAAGATTATGCATACAATCAAGTTACATATATAGATCCAATAAGGCCAGATAAAGGTGAACCACCACATATTGAGTTTCATAAACATATTAAGTACTTATATCAAGATGAGTATAGACACGTATTTGTTCCCGAAGAAAATGTAAACACCCCTAAAGACTTATTTTTGATTATGCCTGAAACCAAGAGGTATACTGAAATTGTTAGCTTATAACAAGGCGTTGCACCTGACAGCTCAAAGCGGCACTTGTTTTGCAAAGAGCGCAAAAACGTGCCACTCTGAGCTGCCGGTGAACTCGGCGTTATGGAAAAAAGGTTTTAAGAAATAAATAAAATAAAGTCATCGGCTTAAGAGAATGTAGAATAAATAATCTTTGTTGTCTTTTGAGCTGCAAGCAGGAAAGGGTAAGTCATTCTGAAAGGTTCCAGCGTCAAAAGTATTCTGCGCTGATGGCGTGAAAGATTGTGCAGATTAAAAATAGTCAGGTTCAAAAAGCCTGGCACCGATTGAGATCGGTGATAAAATTAAATCAGGTTATGTAATAATCAGCCTGTGAAAGTCGCCGCCAGCTGAAGCTGGTGAACGAGTGGTTCTTGAAATATCTGAGATATTACAAGATAAATATTCAGCCTTGTAAAT
>JALSUJ010000148.1 GCA_027071355.1 Gammaproteobacteria bacterium
TCTTGCCAATGATTGTAAGATGTTATTCATCACTGCCGGTATGGGTGGTGGTACTGGAACCGGTGCTGCACCCATTGTGGCAGAAATTGCCAGAGATATGGGCGTTTTAACCGTGGCAGTAGTGACTAAACCTTTTCCGTGGGAAGGTCCTCGTCGTATGGGTCAGGCAGACGAGGGTATTAATGAATTACGTGAATATGTGGATTCATTAATTACTATCCCTAATGAAAAGCTGCAATCTGTTTTAGGCAAGGGAACCACTTTGCTGGATGCATTTAAAGAAGCCAATAATGTACTGCTTAATGCGGTACAGGGCATTTCTGAACTGATCACTCGTCCCGGTCTGATTAATGTGGATTTTGCTGATGTACGTACCGTTATGTCAGAAATGGGTATGGCCATGATGGGTACTGGTAGTGCCACCGGTGAGACTCGCGCTACTGATGCGGCTGAACGTGCTATCTCCAGTCCTTTACTGGAAGATGTGGATCTGTCTGGTGCCAGAGGTATTCTGGTGAATGTAACGGCTGGAATGGATATGTCTATTGGTGAATTTGAAGAAGTAGGTAATTCCATTAAAGCCTTTGCTGCAGACAATGCGACTGTTGTTGTCGGTACCGTAATTGATCCGGACATGAGTGGTGAAATGCGAGTTACTGTTGTTGCAACAGGTATTGGCCTTGGTCGTGCTGCCCAGGAAGACAAACCAGAAATCAAACTGGTCAGACCTGAGCAGGAGAAAATAGACAGCATTCCAACAATTGATAAAACCGCTATAGTGGAAGAAGAAATTGTGATGGAATCACAAAAAGTAGCCGGCGGTGATTTTCATCCAGGTGGTGAAACAGAAGATCTGAAATATCTTGATATTCCTGCATTTCTGCGTCGTCAGAACGACTAAACAGCAGAATAACATGAGGAAAGTTAATTTGTAATACCGATGATAGCAGTTAAATTGTAACTATTTGTTTCTATTTTGCATGAATGGCTGGAAAATCTGCTAAATTATTCAATCTAGGAAGTTTGTAGGGCTTGTGTTACAATTGGCTGATATATAGCATAATAATTAATCAGGAATCTGTAGATGATAAAACAACGTACGCTCAAAAACAGTATAAAAGCGACCGGTGTTGGTTTACATTCAGGGGAAAAAGTTTATCTGACACTCAGGCCGGCACCTGTCAATACGGGTATTATATTCCGGCGTGTTGATCTGGAAATACCGATGGAAATACCCGCCCGTGCTGAATATGTTGGTGATACCACTTTATCCACTACCCTGATTAAAGATGGTGTGAGAATCTCAACGGTGGAACATTTATTGTCAGCAATGGCAGGTATGGGGATCGACAATGCCTATATCGATTTAAGCGCGTCTGAAGTGCCTATCATGGATGGTAGCGCTGGCCCGTTTGTCTTTTTACTCCAGTCAGCGGGTATTGTAGAGCAGTCAGCAGCCAAGCGCTTTATTCGAATTAAACGTAATGTCATGATCGAAGAAGGTGATAAATGGGTTAGATTTGAGCCTTATGAAGGCTTTAAAGTGTCCTTTATTATTGACTTTGAACATCCAGCCATTGCCGGACATGCTCAATGTGCGGAAATGGATTTTTCATCCACGTCCTTTGTCAGAGAAGTCAGTCGTGCCAGAACTTTTGGATTTATGAACCAGATCGAACAGCTCAGAGCCAATAATCTGGCTTTAGGCGGCAGTCTGAATAATGCCATTGTAATGGACGAGTATCGTATTCTGAATGAAGACGGTCTGCGTTATGAAGATGAATTTGTAAAACACAAAATACTTGATGCCATTGGTGACCTGTATTTACTGGGCAGCAGCCTGATTGGTGCTTTCAGCGGCCATAAAGCAGGCCATGCTTTAAATAACAAGATCTTACGCGAACTTCTGGCCGATGAAAGCGCATGGGAAGAAGTGATCTTTGAAGACGAAGCCCAGGCACCGATTTCATATATGAAATCAGTGGTAGCGGTATAAGAGCAGCGCTGAGCGTTGAGCGTTCAGAAAGAGCCAGAGCAAAAGCAAAAAAATTGTACCTGCTTTTGATCCTGCTTATGCTTTTTCTCAACGCTCAACGCTCAACGCTGCTCTTCTCCCCCACATGTCCCGCCAGTCTCAATAAAGTCTCTTTTAATCCCTCATCCTCTATATGATCCGCGCTACTGGCTATCACATTTGCTGCATTTTGTGAATAAATAAGAGTATTTTTTGTTTGTTTTGTGTTAGTATTAGAAAACGCTACTTTAATGATTATCTTTTGTAACTGATTGAATTGCGGATCATTTCGTAATGAGCGTTTTAAAGTAGGTGTGTAAAAGCGTAGTTTACTGGCCCAGGCCGAGCTGCTGACGGATAATGTTAACTGCTGCTGTTGCTTAAAACCAGTAACAGAAACCCGGTCTGAAAATTCATCAGGCAAATAGCTAAGCAGACGTCTGGACAGGTAGTCGAGATAGCGACTATGCTGTAATAGGCGATCAATAGCTGCATAGGGTTGTTGAAGCACTTTTTTCATGTTTTTTAGTGGTACTATTTTTATAGATACTATTATAAAGTATCAAATCAAAAAATATGATATAGCTTAAGGACTGTCAGCCAGTCCCAGAGTATAAGACAGAAAGGGATTGTAACATGGATTGTGTTCCCGAAAATGTGATAGTTAAAAAAGACTGATTTCCAAATTTATAATTTTTGTATTTATTGGTACCGGTGTAAAAAATATTTATGAATATAATACTAATAAGAAAAAAAAGCGGAGCTGCGCTGGATGTTAATATCTCGCGTTCTTTTACCATTGTACTTGCTCTGATTTTATTAACTATTCCGGTGCTGAGTTATTACCTGGGCATGATTTCTAATGACAGACCTGTAACTCTGGCGGATTTAAATAAACCCGAATTTATCGATCCGGTGCGTAACAAGCTTAATCATATTATCGGTAGTGTTTATAAAGAGGAACTGGCTCAACAGCAGAAAGAGCTGGATGCCTTAAAACAGCATAATCAGGAAAATATTAATGCCCTGACTAATACGCTGGCAAAATTACAGGCACATATTATTCGTCTGGATGCTTTAGGTACTCGTTTAACTGACGTGGCAAAACTGGATAAAAAAGCGTTTAATTTTGATTTTGAACCGGCTATTGGCGGACCTGTGGAGCCGGGAGAGGTGCTTAAAGATATCCGCTATCGCGATTTTGTAAAGCGTCTGGATAAAATTACCCGGGAGATTGACAGCCGCAGTAAACAGATGGGAATTCTGGAAAAACTGCTGATTTCCGAACATTTTCAAATGGCAACAACGCCAACAGGAAAACCTACGCCTAATGGGCGTATTTCTTCTTATTTTGGTATGCGCAAAGATCCCTTTACCGGTAAAAAAAGAATGCATAAAGGGATGGATGTGGCGAACAGATTGGGTGCTCCGGTGGTGGCTACTGCTGATGGTATCGTGGTTAAAGTGGAAAAGAAACCTGGTTATGGAAAGATGCTTGAAATCGATCATGGTTATGGGATCAGTACCCGTTATGGTCATAACCAATCAATCGCTGTTAAAGTCGGAGATATAGTTAAACAGGGACAGATTATTGCCAGAATGGGTTCAACCGGCCGCTCTACCGGACCCCATGTACATTATGAAGTTTTACGCAATGGTAAACAGATAAATCCACGCAAATATATCGTTACTGCGCAACGATAAACTTTACTGACTGGAAATTCCCATATTTTATCCCCATATTTACACAATTAGTCATTATTAATGACTAATTGTGATATGCTTTATCGATCAAAAATTATATTTAT
>JALSUJ010000149.1 GCA_027071355.1 Gammaproteobacteria bacterium
TTATATACTGCAAATCAGTGAGTTACAAATTTTCAATAAAAAATTTAAGTTTTTTTAAAAATTTTTTTTAAATTAAATCTTCCAGTTGCACTTTTACTTCATTATATTCGTTAGAAATTGTATTAAACAGGTCATTAGCACAGCTAAGATTATTGTCTGCAGCACATACTTCAAGTTCTTTACACATCTGAGAAAGAGTATCGATGCCAAGATTAGCACTACTGCCTTTTAAGGTATGCGCTATACGTCTTGTATCTTCAGCATTGGATGATGCTATTGCAGTGTCTAAATTATCCAGCTGAGTATTTCCATCAGAGATAAAAATAGTGACCAGTTCTGAAAAATCATCACCCATAATTTCTTTTAATTCATTCAGTGTAGTTAAATTAATTGAGTTATTAGCCATAGTATTTCCATTAATATTATTAATTATTAGACCAGGAATAAATACATTCAATACGATTGCCGGTCTCATTATAAGTAACTGACTGACAAAAGTTACGGATTAAAGTCATACCTCTTCCGGACAGTTTAGGGGTATTATTTTCTTCAATCTGCTGCAGTGAACTGACATCAAAACCTTTGCCGCTGTCTTCAAAAACAATATGTAAATCTCCGCCGCATTTGTCCGGTACATTTTTAACTGATATTTTAATTGAACCTTCCTGCAGATTATCCAAACGCTTTTCTTTATCCGCATAAAACTGCATAAACCCTTCTGGAGAAGTTTTGATACTGGAGTCTAACTCCAGTAGGCCATGATCCAGAGCATTACAGAACAGTTCGGTCAAAACAGTGCTCAACCTATCCTGCTGGATCTGATGGCCCTGAATTTCTCCTAAAATCTGGTTAATTAAAGGCACTGGATCGATGGATTTTATACAATCATAATAGAATAATAATTCAAATTGCCAGTGGGTGGGGATAAATTTTTTATAACTGCCTCGTTGACAGGCCAGTTGATTAATATAGTCAATATCGCAGGATATCACTCCCAGGGTTACATCATCATTCTGTTCCTGCCCCTGAATAAAATCATCCAGGGTATCCAGAATATGCTGGAACAAATCAGCATCTTCACTCTCTGGCAATTCATTATTTTTCAGCATATTCACTTTTAGGCAATTTAAAAATCGTTCTCTACCAAACATTTCTCCTGAGCTATTTTCTGCTTCCAGAATCCCGTCTGTACTGAGGATAACTTTATCATTTGAGGCTATTTCGATGATATCTACTTTATCGCTAAAACTGCTGTCATCCAGAATACCCAAGGGTAGATGACGGGAGGATAATTCCACTACCGCATCACCTTTATGCAGATAAGCCGCAGGAATTGCTCCATTCCAGTACTTTAAAATATTATTTATGGTATCTATTTCAACCAGGCAGGCTGCCAGAAACATACCGGTGGGTAGTTGATGTTTTAATTTTCGGTTAATTTCACGTACCACATCATGAATCGAATAACCTTTGGCAGTCATACTATAAAATACATCCGAAAGCGGCAGCGCCCCGAGAGAAGCCGCCAGACCATGTCCGGTAAAATCACCAAAGAGCATATGCAAACCACCAGTGGGTTTGACCGCCGCCAGAACCACATCGCCATTAAATAATGACAGGGGTGATAAATGCAGCTTAATATTATCGGCAGATAAACAGCCGGGGTTTAAAATACTGTCAAAAACCTTACGAGCAACTTCCTGCTCCTTACTTTCATGCTCCTGATGGGCAATTAATTCACGTTTTTGCTCGTATACCGTATTGTATAACTGACTCATTCGTTCCAGAGCATCAATTTTGGCTTTAATAATAATCTGATTATATGGTTTAGATAAAAAATCATCACCACCAACATCTACGCAACGGCTTAATGCCTTTTCATCGGTCATAGCTGTTAAAAAAATAATTGGTATAAATTTTTCTCCAGAAAGGATCTTGATCTGTCGGGTGGCTTCGTAGCCATCCATCACCGGCATCATAATATCCATTAATACCAGTGCCGGCTGTTGCTGTTGAAAAACCTCAATGGCTTCCTCACCATTACTTGCTGATACTACGCTATAGCCTTCTTTTTTCAGAATAGCTGTTAATATCATTCTGTTGGTTTTTTCATCATCTACAATTAAAATTTTCATTAACGCGTTTTATATTCCATTTTCTGACTGGCAACGATTATACAATCAGCTGATCTCAAATAACTTATCAAAATTAGAAACGATAAGAATGTCTTTCACATCGTTTTTACAACCTTTGAGAACCACTTTGCCCTGTTCACTGCCGGCATGTTCTCTTAACAACAACAACATACCTAAGGCCGAACTATCGACATAATCTGTACCAGACATATCTATAATAAATTTTTTATCACTGTCTGAAGGTGTATTTCGATAGGCATCACGAAATTCCTTATGGCAGCTAAAATCAAATCGACCTGCAATTGTAATGTTAATGGTATTATCATTTGTCTGACAGCTTATAGGCATACTATTCTCCAAAATTATTGTTTTTATATAAAGTGTTTATGAAAACTGATTTATCCACTAGAACAAAGCTCCAGCAATTTAGCAGTGATTTTATTCAGAGGCAGAACAAAGTCTGCCCCACCCATTTTAACGGCTTCGCCAGGCATTCCCCATACCACGGATGTTTTTTCATCCTGAGCAATAGTGGGCACCCCCACGTCCTGCAGTTCTTTCAGCCCTCTTGCACCATCATCTCCCATACCAGTTAAAATAGCCCCCACCGCATTGGGTCCAACACTTTGACAGACCGAGCGAAACATCACATCAACGGATGGTTTGTGACGATTCACCGGAGCACCGTCATTTAAACGGCAGATATAACGGGAACCACTACGTTCCACCAGTAAATGATGACTCCCCGGTGCAATATAAACATGCCCCGGCAGGATTTGCTGGCCATCTTTTGCTTCATACACCGTCATAGCACTGCAGCCATCCATACGCCGTGCAAAGGGCTCACTAAAGGCAGCGGGAATATGCTGACTAATTACAATTGCCGGTGCATTAGCGGGCATATTGATTAAGACTTCCTTAATTGCTTCGGTACCTCCGGTAGAAGCGCCTATGGTAATAATTTTTTCAGTGGTTTGATGAAAGTTATGCGCGGTTTTTGCCAGCACAGCATCCGCAGATAATTTTTTATCCACATCCGGAATATTATGACTGCCCCCGGCTCGCACTCTGGCAACGGAAGCAATTTTAACCTTATTAATAATATCATCAGCATATTCCTGCAGTTTACTAGACACATCCAGTTTTGGTTTAGGAATAAAATCAACCGCTCCAATATCCAGTGCTTCCAGGGTGACGTCAGCTCCTGCCTCAGTCAGAGTAGAGATCATAATGACCGGCATAGGGCGTAAACGCATCAGATTTTTTAAAAAAGTAATGCCGTCCATACGCGGCATTTCAATGTCCAGGGTCAGCACATCTGGCAGCAGCTGTTTAATTTTTTCTCTGGCAATCAGCGGATCAGAGGCCGTACCAACGACTTCAATTGCCGGATCCTGAGTTAAAATTTCCTCTAATAATTGTCGGATTAATGCTGAGTCATCAATAATGAGAACTTTAATTTTTTTTGCCATTAATTCACTATCCTGTCACTATCCTGAAATCTTTAAAACAGTTCAACATCACCAGCCACCGGCTTCACTTCAATAGTCTGCTGGTATTCTTCTTCGCGTTTAATTAATGTATCGTTATGCAGTGAACGCAGTTTTTTAACCTTTACTTTTCCACTATGAGGGTGATAGACCACTTTTCTTGGATAAATATCACCGGTATCTTCAGACAGC
>JALSUJ010000150.1 GCA_027071355.1 Gammaproteobacteria bacterium
AAACAGGCCGTATATAGATTAGTCGTCTTGCGTTCTACTGTTTTTTTAATATGAGGCTCAAAAAATAAAGGAAATTTTATGTAATAAATTAATAAATAGACTTTACAAAATTGGGAGGTCCATATAGACCAAGCTCACCGGCAATTTTGGAGCGCAGCGTAAAAATTGTCCGAGTGCAGCGCCTTGTTATATTTCGTTTTCAAAGAACTCATTCCATCCAGACTTTGTCCTCATTGAAATGTTTTTATCCTTAACAAACGCGGCAATATTTTTTAAAACAGCTGAGCATTCTTCTTCGTTTAGTAGAGCGAAGACTGTCAGGCAAAACAATTTGTAATCAACAAAATCAAATCGTTTACCTTTATATTGGAAGCTATTATTTTCTAGACTTAAACCCTGAACGTCTAAAGCCATTCTGCAAATGAATGTTACAGGGTGATTCAAATGCCCTGTAGCATGCAGGGCATCCAAACTATCATCAAGCCTTTTTAGAGATACTGGTTTTACAGTAACTTCGTAGAGATTAGTTGGGACCCCTTCAACTTCCAGCCATATATCTGCTGGTTTTTTTGATGTTGTATTTGTTCCAAATACACTTTCATCTCCACCAACCACTTCAGTTTCAGAAGTGCGAAACAATCCTATAAGAAGTTGGGCAATTAAATATTGAGGTAGATTTCCGGATTCAGGGTACTTGAGAGTAAAATCCACCAACCTAGAACCTATGGTTTGATTGGTATACCCAGATGATTCGATTTGAGCAAGTTGAAAACCTGTAATAGATTGTGAGTATTTCCATAAACGGTAAAAGAAATAATCAATCAGTCTCGCTCTTTTGCTTTTATTTGCTCCCATTATGAGGCGTAAAAAATTGACTACTGCCATGGCCGCAGATTGCGGCCTTCTACCTTGCGCCCAATCTTCGTTTAGCTGATTTGCGTTCTTTGCCACATTTAGCGGATCAGATTTTCCACACGGAACACCATTTTCTTGCAATGCGTACCATATCCCGCCCTCAAAGATTGATCGTGGGTTGCATCCGTAAAAATTATTTAAAGGATCATAATCTTCATTTAGATGTAGGCCAGTTAATGCTGTTACAACCACACCGCGAAAACCTTTTGCATTTACTTCAATTAAATCAGTGAGTAAATTATACACAGAAGAGTTCACGTCAAATTCCGGGAAGTCTTCATCCTTTTTTGTTTTTGCAACACCGAGCCTGGTATTAACGTAGTATTGTCCCGAATTATTACGTTCAGCGATCTTCGCCATGTGAAATCCCCGTAAAATCTTTAACAATATTTTGTAGTCGCACGTTTTCTTTGATGCGAAGTGCTTTAAGGATTAATGCGAATTCGAGGACATCTAGCCGCCGTTCCAATTTTTCAATTTTAGAAATGTCTGACTGGTTCAAGCCTACCCGATGTCCCAGCTCATCCTGCGAGATATTTAGCCTAATTCTCTCTTGTGTTAGCTCATTAACGAGCCGACGGTACACGCTGTTGTGAATAGTTTTACTCATAATTTCCCGCACTTAGGGGTTTGCATTTAGTCTATATAATGCTATGATTATCAAATTATTCGAAATTGGAATATATCGATGAAAGCTATTTCTCTTTTTAGCGGTGCTGGCGGTATGGATGTTGGGTTCAAGGCTGCGGGGTTCGATGTGATAGCAGCTAATGAAATGGACAAGCATGCCTGTGAAACATTTCGTGCCAATCACCCTGAAACTAGATTAGTTGAGGGTGATCTAGATATATGCAGCGAAGAATTACATTCATACACAGGGGTTGATGTTGTTTTCGGAGGCCCCCCTTGTCAGGGTTTTTCTGTGGCAGGAAAAATGGATCCAGATGACCCTAGAAGTAAGTTAATTTTTAGCTTTTGTAATATTGTCGAGAAAGTTAAGCCCAAGGCTTTTGTAATGGAAAATGTTAAGGCTCTTGGTACACTATTAAAATTTGAAGAAGTAAGAGCAGCCCTAATATCTCGGTTTCAGAAAGCCGGCTATACCGTCACAATTCATATATTAAATTCCAAAGACTTCGGTGTTCCGCAATCTCGAGAAAGGGTTTTCTTTATTGGCGTTAAAGATAAGATCCAGCCTATTTATAAAGCCAATTTCAGAAAATACTTAAAGGATGCGCCAACACTGCGAGAAGTATTAATCCCACTAGGAAAACCAGGTACTAAACTAAACGATCGTATTTGTAATGCTAAAGTAACTTTGGCTGCAAAACCTGTCCTAAGAAAATCACCTTATGCTGGAATGTTGTTCAATGGACAAGGACGACCACTAAACCCAGATGGATGGGCAAGTACGCTACCCGCAAGTATGGGGGGCAACAGAACGCCTATTATTGATGACAATCATTTATATTTAGGAAATGACTCTTGGGTTGAGGAATATCACAAGCACCTAATGGCTGGTGGGAAGCCGCAGGGCATGCACGATGCTCCGTCATATTTAAGACGCCTTACAATTAATGAAGCATCTTTGCTCCAGACTTTTCCCAAAGACTATATTTGGTGTGGGCCAAATAGCAAAGTATATTCTCAAATAGGCAACGCCGTACCATGCGATCTTGCAAAGGTCGTTGCTAACTGCGTAAAGGATTCATTATCCGGTTTGCAAGATATTGAGATGTTCGACGTTAATGCTGGTGAAAATATGGAACTAGCGTTTGCGTGACAAAGAAATATAACACCTTAGTTCACCGGCAGCTCAGAGTGGCACGTTTTTGCGCTCTTTGCAAAATAAGTGCCGCTTTGAGCTGTCAGGTGCAACGCCTTGTTATGTGTTTAGTGCGCAAGCTTTACACTTGCGATACGATTTAAACTTACGCCTGACTCAGCTGCTTCAACTGCAAGGTGACGGTGAACTTCTGGAGGCACACGCACCATGAACTTACCACTGAAATTACGCGCTGAAATAGCAGTTGGTAGCTCTTCTTTGTTTTTTGACATGTCAGTTGCACATTCTTTTACAACTGTTTGAATTCCTTTTAATGCTTTTTCTGAAGTAGATGCTAACCAACTAAGACTAGGAAACTCAGCACATAGGCCAATAAATTCTTCATCTTCTTCAGACCACATTACGCGATAGGTATATTTTTCGATTTCATTAATCATGTTGCACCTCGATTTTTTCTACAGCAAGTAGTACCTGTTTCACCTGATAGGGCTTAGCTTTTCCTTTTTTATTTTGTATATTTACACGAGGGTCGCCAGGCCAGGGTGTTTTATAAATGCAGTGACTACTTCCACTTTGCCTTGGTTTTCCAAAGAAACGTTCGCAGACCTTTTGAAGGTCATTGAAACGAACCCCTTTGGGGTTGGATTTCATTTCTTTTAAAATTATAGGTATGCTAGCCATATGGATATAGTAGCATTATTGACACTATTGTCAAGAGTGTGCTTTCACACATAGCCTAGCTCACTGGCAATTTAAAGCGGCACGTTTTTGCTGTCTTTTTAGCAAAATAAGTACCGCTTTAAATTGTCCATGTGCAGCGCTTTGTTATACGTGATCTACCCCTATAATTGATTTAATACTTTTTACTAGCAAAATCATTTCTTCTTTTTTGCCAATTGTGATTCTTAGAAAATTATCGATAATAGGGTTGTTAAAATGCCGAACTAGAATACCACTTTCTTTTAATTTTCTATATATCGATGCGGCATCTAATTTTGGGTGATTAACGAACAAAAAATTAGCTTTCGATGGAAGAACGTGAAATGACATTTTTTCCAGTTCATTTGATAAATATTTCCTTGCTTCCACTATTTGATTACAACAGGTTACAA
>JALSUJ010000151.1 GCA_027071355.1 Gammaproteobacteria bacterium
GCCGAGATCTCAGCAGCACCAGAATCTGAACGCCTGCAGTCAAATCTGATAGACATTTTACTCAGCTCGCTGGAAACAGAAGCCTGCACTGCGCCGGAACAGACACAATTGCTTAGTTTATTGTCTGCAGCTATTACTACGTTAGATCCCGTACCTTCCTATAATAAACAGTCGCTATGGTTAGTACTGGATGAAAAGACTCTGGCCGACTGGTTCAGGAAAAGGGCAAAATAATAATGACTCAGCAATTACCCGTCGTTTTTATTATGGGACCGACGGCATCAGGAAAAACCGATCTGGCCATTGAACTGGTGCAGCGCTATCCCTTTGAGATTATTAGTGTTGATTCAGCGCTGGTGTATAAAGACATGAATATCGGTACTGCCAAACCGGATGCTGAAGAATTGCAGCGGGCGCCGCATCGTTTAATTGATTTTCTGGATCCGGCACAATCTTATTCTACGGCTCAGTTCAGAACAGATGCTTTAAATGCTATTGATGAAATTCATGCCCGGCAGAAAATTCCTCTGCTGGTGGGTGGAACCATGCTGTATCACCGTAGTTTATTATATGGAATATCTGAATTGCCCGCTGCGGATGAACAGATACGGGCAAAACTGGATGCTCAAATGCAACAGCGGGGCAAACAGTTTATGCATGACAGACTAACAAAAATTGATCCTGATAGTGCTCGAAAAATTCATCCCAATGATCCCCAGAGAGTTCAACGAGCGCTGGAAGTATTTGAGATCACAGGAAAAACAATGACTCAGCTGCAGCATGAGAGTCAGGCCGAGGCATTGGCTTTTAAAACATTCAAAGTCATTATAGCGCCCCGTTCCAGGGAATTATTACGTGAGCGTATTGCTATACGCTTTAAACAAATGATTGCACAGGGTTTTATTGAAGAGGTTAATAAGCTTTATAGACGAGGAGATCTGGATCTTTCCATGCCATCCATGCGGGCAGTGGGTTATCGTCAGGTATGGGAATATCTGGAGGGTAAAATGGCTAAAGAAGAAATGATTGAACGAGCTATTACTATGACCCGGCAATTTGCCAAACGACAGATGACCTGGCTGCGTCGTGAACAAGATGCGTTATGGCTGGATACTGAAAATCCGGATAATTTCTCCACACTGGAAGATTTTTTACAATCTGTGCTCCATTTCTAAATTTTATTAAAAAAAACTCAGGGATTACCCCAGCTTTTCCTGTGATTTCACTATGTATTTTTTTTTAAAAAAAGCTACAATGCAGACAGATTATCTCAATAACTAAGGATGTTTATTCATCGGGACAAAAAACACTGAGATTTCTATATTTACCTGTTGTCAGGGAAGCATGCAGACCCCATTAATATTAATGAATGATATTATAGATTTAAGAATTTGCTTATATACATATAAACAAATTTGCTGTACAATGATTGCCCTTTGTGCGCAGTGTGGCTTTTGCGACAGAGGCGGGAATGCACTGGAAAGAAATATACTAATAACGATAATTCAGGAGTAATTATAATGAGTAAAGGGCAAGCCTTACAAGACCCTTATTTAAACGTTTTGAGAAAGGAAAGAGTTCCTGTATCCATCTACCTGGTAAATGGTATTAAATTACAGGGTCAGGTTGAGTCTTTCGATCAATTCGTTATTTTACTGAAAAATGCAGTCAGCCAGATGGTTTATAAACATGCTATTTCAACCATCGTACCATCCAGAAATGTCAAACTGGCTACCGAAGAAAGTTCGGGTAATAACTCCTGATCGTTGCGCATGTTGAACAGCATAAGAATGATCACACTCTGGGGGGTATTTGATATCAGGACTTTAAAGGTTATCACTATTGTTTGAACGTCCTGTCGGCACAGGTGAACGTGCTATTCTGGTACATATTGATTTCCCCCAGATCAATACTAATGAACAACATGAAGCTCAAAGCGAGTTTTACGACCTGGTTTTATCAGCAGGAGCGGAACCGCTGGTCTTTGTAAAGGGTAAACGCAATCGCCCGGAAGCAAAATACTTTGTGGGTACCGGCAAGGCTGAAGAAATCAAACAACTGGTTGAATTTCATCAGGCCGATCTGGTCATTATAAACCATCAGCTTTCCCCGGCACAGGAACGTAATATTGAGGCTCTGCTACAATGCAGGGTGCTGGACCGAACCGGACTGATTCTGGATATTTTTGCCCAGCGGGCACGTTCTCATGAAGGTAAGCTGCAGGTTGAACTGGCCCAGTTAAGACATATGTCGACACGACTGATCAGAGGCTGGACACACCTGGAAAGACAGAAAGGAGGGATTGGCTTACGCGGCCCTGGTGAAACCCAGCTTGAAACGGATCGACGCTTATTAGGTCTGCGTATTAAACAGCTTAATAAACGGCTGGGAAAAGTTCGCCGCCAGCGGGAGCAAAGCCGCCGTTCAAGGCAACGAGCTGAACTGCCTACTGTTTCACTGGTTGGCTATACCAATGCGGGCAAGTCTACACTCTTTAATCAATTGACTCAGGCTACTGTTTATACGGCGGATCAACTGTTTGCAACTCTTGATCCAACCCTTCGACGAGTTGAATTACCCAAAAATCAGGCCATTGTTCTGGCTGATACGGTTGGTTTTATCAGTGATCTCCCCCATGATCTAGTAGAGGCCTTTCACGCAACACTGCTGGAAACCCGGGAAGCTGACCTGTTATTGCATGTTATTGATGCCCATACTGAGAATCGCGCTAAACATATAGCTGAGGTAAACTCGGTTCTGGAGCAGGTCGATGCACTGGAAACTCCTCAATTACTGGTTTACAACAAGGTTGATCTACTGGCAGGGCAGCAGCCCAGAATAGAAAAAGATGATTCGGGTAAGGTTTTAAGAGTCTGGTTATCCGCAGCCCATGGCAGCGGACTGGATTTGCTGCTGGAAACCATTGCCGAGATATTCAGTCATGAACGGATCCGAAAAACCCTGAAAATACCGGCTCAAGCAGGTCAGTGGCGTTCAAAATTATTTGACCAGGTAGAAATTCTGGATGAAAGTTACAATGATGAAGGGGAGTGGCTGGTTAATATAGAAACTACCGCTCGCCAGCTGGATAAATTATTAAAAGAACCGGGGTTTTTAGAACTGGTTTTTGAAGATTAAATGAATACAGCAGGTTGTTACTTAAATGGACAGCTTTGTAAACCGGCTTATAAAACACTAAAAAATTGAATTCTAAATGGACACCGAGGTCTTAGTCCGATAAGATTTGCATTTATTTTTAATCGGATAGTTATCAGAGGTATCGGCTTTATTTAAAAAAGTCCAGTACCCTTTGCTATCCTGTAACATACTGGAGTACTAAATGGCTTGGAATGAACCGGGGGGTCCTAAAAATAATGACCCTTGGGGAAACAAAAATAATAATGACCAGGGGCCACCTGATCTGGATGAGGTGATAAAAAATCTCAATGATAAGATAGCCAGATTATTTGGCGGTAAAGGTGGAGGTAATCGCGGCGGGAATAACTCCTTTTCCAGCAGCCAGCCGCCCACTATTATTTTTGTGATTGCGGCAATAATTGGTATTGCAATATGGGCCATGTCCGGTATTTATACCGTTGATCAGGGTAAAAAAGCCGTTGTTCTGCAATTTGGTGAAGCCTATAAAACAGTGGCTGCCGGTATTCAATGGTATGCCCCTCTTATCCAGTCGTATCAGATTGTCGATGTCAGTGCTTCCAGAAGTTTGAATATTGGCGGTAGTACTCATGAAGCTTTGATGCTCACAAAAGATGAAAATATTGTGGATATTAAAGTGGC
>JALSUJ010000152.1:0-5304 GCA_027071355.1 Gammaproteobacteria bacterium
ATTTTTATTGGAACTATGGGACATTCTCATGCCCTGGTTGTCGACGGTATTCATTCTTTTTCTGATTTAATGAGTGATGGTCTGGTTGTCTGGGGTGCCAAACAGGGTAATCAGATGCCTGATGATGATCATCCTTATGGTCATGCCCGGATAGAAACGGCTTTTGCTGCTGTTCTGGGCGGGGTATTAATTACTGTCGGTATTGGTATTATTATTGATGCTACTGACAGGCTGGCTTCAGGGGATATTCCAGTTCCTGAAAGTATGACCATCTGGGTGGCTCTGCTTTCAGTGTTATCCAAAGAAGCCTTATATCGTTATACCCTGGTTTATGCCAATCGACTCAATTCTTCCCTGTTAAAGGCGAATGCCTGGCATCATCGCAGTGATGCTATTTCTTCCATAGTTGTTTTAACTGGTATTGCAGGAAGTATTGCGGGTTTACCCTATCTGGATGCAGCGGCTGCCGTTATTGTCTCTATGATGATTGCAAAAATTGGCTGGGATATAGCAAAAGAAAGTATTGAAGAGCTAGTGGATAAAGGACTTGATCCGGAAAAAGTACAATCTATCAGTCAGCATATAGCTGAGATACCCGGGGTCTCCCGGATGCATATGTTACGCACCCGGCAAATGGGTTCCGAAGCATTGCTGGACGTACATATAGAAGTAGAACCTCACCTCAGTGTTTCTGAAGGGCATCGTATCAGTGATGAAGTGAGCAAGGAATTAACCGCTACCTTTGCTGATATAACACAGGTACTGGTGCATATTGATCCGGAAAATGATGAACTGCAGTCCAGTTGCTCGAATTTGCCGCTGAGAAAGGATATTTTAGCTGACCTGGATCAGTGTTGGGCAGAAATTGAACAGTCAAAATTGATAGAAGAAGTGACACTACATTATCTTGATGGTAAGGTAAGCGTACAAATTTTAATGCCATTATCAATATTGTCAACCTGTGTGGACGCGGATAAACTTGCTGCGCAGTTTTCAGAAGCTGTAAAAACAGTGGACTATATTGAAAAGGTAGAAGTTCTTTATCGGTAATCGCACTATTTTAGTGCATATCGAGATGATTGTTTGTTATTTTGGTGCGTTTTAATGGGCAGAAAGTTCCCATTAGGTGATTCGTCAAAAATGATAATTTAAGTAATGAGATTGAAGGTATTAAGCTGTGAGCCAGCAAAAAATTAATCATCCTGATTTTTTGCTAATGAAAATCGATAGTATTTCACAACTCAATTTCCTGACAATGAAATAAACCCTGTTTCAGGGATGTGTTTAACCTATATAACCTGGAGACAAAGAATGTCCGATGTTTTAAAGATGATTGAAGAAAACGGCGTCAAGTTTGTTGATTTCCGTTTCACTGATACACATGGTAAAGAGCAGCACGTCAGTGTACCTGCTAAAACTGTTGAAGCCTGCACATTTGAAGATGGTAAAATGTTTGATGGCTCCTCCATTGCGGGCTGGAAAGGTATTAATGATTCAGACATGATTCTGATGCCGGATCAGGATACCGCTGTTATGGATCCGTTCACCGATGAACCGACCTTAATTATAACCTGTGATATCGTTGAACCTTCAACCATGCAGGGCTATGAGCGTGATCCCCGTTCTGTGGCCAGACGTGCAATTGAACACCTGAAAGCAACCGGTATTGGTGATCAGGCTTATTTTGGTCCTGAGCCTGAATTCTTTATTCTTGATGATGTACGCTGGGGCTCAGATATGAGCGGTACTTTTGTTAAGGTGGATTCTGAAGAATCTGAGTGGAACTCAGAAAAAGTCTATGCTGATGGAAATATGGGACATCGTCCTGGTGTTAAAGGCGGTTATTTCCCCGTACCCCCAGTTGATTCACTGCATGATATTCGTGCTCAAATGTGTCTGACACTGGACGAAATGGGTCAGGATGTTGAAGTACATCACCACGAAGTTGCTACTGCCGGTCAGTGTGAAATCGGTGTGAGATTTAACACCCTGATTAGCAAGGCTGATGAAGTACAGCAGCTGAAATATGTTGTGCATAATGTTGCTCATGCCTATGGTAAGACAGCTACCTTTATGCCTAAACCGATTGTTGGTGATAATGGTTCCGGTATGCACGTTCACCAGTCAATTTTCAAAGATGGTGAAAACCTGTTCTCTGGCGATGGTTATGCCGGACTGTCTGAAACTGCTCTGTACTATATTGGTGGTATTATCAAGCACGCGCGTGCACTGAATGCCTTCACCAACTCTTCAACCAATAGTTACAAGCGTCTGGTTCCAGGCTTTGAAGCACCTGTTATGCTGGCTTATTCAGCTCGTAACCGTTCTGCTTCTATTCGTATTCCTTATGAGTCAAATCCTAAGGGTCGCCGTGTTGAAGTTCGTTTCCCTGATCCAACCGCTAACCCATACCTGGCATTTTCTGCCATGTTAATGGCGGGTCTTGATGGTATTCAGAACAAGATCCATCCTGGTGATGCAATGGATAAGGACTTATATGATCTGCCAGCAGAAGAAGCGGCTGAAATTCCAACTGTTGCAAGCTCTCTGGATCAGGCTTTAGAAGCGCTTGAAAATGATATGGACTTCCTGATGGCTGGTGGTGTCTTCCCGGAAGACATGATCAGAGCTTTTATAGATCTGAAGATGGATGAGGTCACTCGTCTGCGTATGAGCACTCACCCAGTTGAGTTTGATATGTACTATAGTTGTTAATCTCACATTCCCTGACAACAGGGATGCGGGATAAACCATAGTTTTATCGCATAACGCCCTGCCGGCTCCTTATTGAGAATGCCGACAGGGCGTTTTTTTTGGAATATTTAGAGGCAGAAAAGATATTTGCATCCATGCTATATAATGGTGCATTATAGCTAGCATGCCCAATGGAAGCTCTTGAGATGAATAAATAGCTTAAAATATAATCCTTTATAAACAATAAGTTATGGTTTATGAAAAATATTATGGTTAATTTGATAAACTACTCAATTGTGGATCGATTTTTGCTATATAACTATTTAATAAAGAGATATTTAAACAGATTAGTAAAGAATGGTAATAATCAACTCGGTTTGCCTTACTTAAATGAGACATGATGTCATTTCCTAAATTATGAGCTATGTAGCAGAAAATATACTGGACAATCTCAATACTGCTATAGTCCTGCTTGATAATGAGCTAAAGGTACTATGTATCAATCCGGCAGCAGAAATGCTGTTAGGTGTCAGTTCCAATAAAATCACCTCCCAGCCCATTATAAAACTGATAGAAGATCCAGAACTGCTGGCTTCTATTAAGGATACTCTGGACAGTAATCACCCTTTTACCCAGCGTGAAAAAAATCTGCAATTACATGATTATCCGGTTATTGTGGATCTGACGGTACAGCCAATACAGTCGGATAGCAGTGCCAAACAGCTGTTAATTGAATTTAATCAGCTGGATCGACATTTGCGCATTACCCGGGAAGAAAATCTGCTAGCTCAGCATGAAACGGTCAGGGCTTTACTGCGCAGTATGGCGCATGAAGTGAAGAATCCTCTGGGGGGTATTCGAGGTGCGGCACAATTACTTGAACGGGAATTGAGTGATGTGGATTTAACTGAATATACCCAGGTGATTATTGAAGAAGCGGATCGACTGAAAAAACTGGTAGATCGGATGCTTGGACCTAATGCCCTGCCAAATCGCACAATGGTTAATATTCATTCTGTCACCGAGCGAGTACGAAGTTTGTTAAAAGCAGACAAAATACATGATGTACAAATTAATTTTGACTATGACCCGAGTATTCCGGAAATTGAGTTTGATCCCGAACATTTAATTCAGGCGGTATTAAATATTGTTCGTAATGCTGCTCAGGCGCTTTCAGAACAGACAGAAACGATAGATGCTGACGGCCAGGAAAAAATAAAAAAAATAACGATTCGAACCCGTATTTTAAGGCATTTTAATATCGGTCAGAAATACTACAGACTAGCAGCTAAAATGGATATTATTGATAATGGTCCAGGAATATCAAAACAGATGCAGGAACGTATTTTTATGCCTTTAATTACCGGTCGTGCCGAAGGTACCGGGCTGGGACTGTCTATAGCACAATCCCTGATAAGCCAGAATGGCGGTTTGATTGAATGTCAGAGTCGTCCAGGAAAAACAGTTTTTAGTTTGCTCCTGCCTATTAACAACAGTTAGATTTAAGAGTTATAACCGGAGTGCAAAATGAGCACACAAGAAATTGTCTGGGTCATAGATGATGACCGTTCTATCCGCTGGGTGCTTGAAAAGGCCTTTAAACAGACGGATATTGAGGTAGAGAGTTTTGAAAATGCAGAAACGGTACTTTCAGCCCTGAAAAAAGATCAACCCGATTGTATTATTACCGATATTCGTATGCCGGGTATGGATGGTTTTGGTCTGCTGGAACGGTTACAGAAAGATTATAAGGACATTCCTGTTATTATCATGACCGCTCATTCGGATCTGGACAGTGCTGTGTCTGCCTATGAAGGCGGTGCCTTTGAATACCTTCCCAAACCCTTTGATGTCGATGAAGCGGTAGAGCTGGTGCAACGGGCTCTGACGCTTAGAAAAACAGAAAAAGCACGTAAGGTTGATGCCAGACTCATTAATGAAACGTCTGAAATCATAGGTGAAGCACCTTCCATGCAGGAAGTTTTTCGTGCTATTGGCCGCCTCTCCCGCTCCAATATTACAGTGATGATCAATGGAGCATCAGGAACTGGTAAAGAACTGGTTGCAAAAGCTCTGCATCGTCATAGTCCACGTTCCGATAAACCTTTTATTGCCTTAAATACGGCAGCCATTCCAAAAGATTTGCTGGAGTCGGAATTATTCGGCCATGAGCGCGGTGCATTTACCGGTGCACAGTCACAACGACTTGGGCGTTTTGAGCAGGCCGATGGTGGGACTTTATTTCTGGATGAAATAGGAGACATGCCGGCAGAATTACAGACCCGGCTGTTAAGAGTCCTGGCCGATGGTGAGTTTTATCGAGTGGGTGGCCGGGAACCGGTAAAAGTGGACGTACGTATTATAGCAGCAACCCATCAAAATCTGGAGAAACGAGTACAGGAAGGTCTGTTTCGTGAAGATCTGTTTCATCGTCTAAATGTTATCCGTATTCATATCCCAACTTTGAGTGAACGGCAGGAGGATATTCCCCTGCTGGCCGATTATTTTCTTAATCGTGCGGCGTCAGAACTTAATGTAGAAAAGAAAACTCTGGATGCAGAAAGTAAGGTTTTTTTAACCCGTCAACCCTGGCCGGGTAATGTCAGACAA
>JALSUJ010000152.1:5314-13123 GCA_027071355.1 Gammaproteobacteria bacterium
ACAACTGGAAAATGTCTGTCGCTGGCTAACCGTTATGTCACCGGCGCAAATGGTTCATGTTGAAGATATGCCGCCGGAATTAAAAAATTCAGAGCAGGAAGAAACGGTTAATAGTAACTGGGAAGCGGCTTTATGTATGTGGCTGGACAGCAGGCTGGCTGCCGGTGCAGAAAATGTACTGGCCACATTGATGCCGGATATGGAGCGTATCATGATCGCTGTGGCGCTTAAACATACCGGTGGGCGTAAACAGGATGCTGCCCGTCTGCTGGGCTGGGGCAGAAATACTCTGACCCGTAAAATAAAGGAACTGGAAATGGAATAAGAGCAGGCTGAAGGTTTTAGCCTGGACTCTTTTCCTGAAACCTAACTTTTTTCTATTGCCTGCTCAGTTTCCACTGTTTTATTTAAATTGGAGTTTTTGTCTTTTAAATCAGCTAGTAAGGCATCCATACCCTTTTGGGATATGATCTCTTTAAAGGATGAACGATAAGTAGTGACCAGGCTGATTCCTTCTACGGATACATCATAAACCTGCCAGATACCGGACTTACTATGGTATAGATCATAATTCACCTTAATGGGTTCAGCCCCATTAGGCGGATTAATCTGTGAGCGTACTGTGGCATACTTGCTTTTCAGTTGGCCGCGATAGGGTTTAAAGCTGATAATACCTTCTTTAAGGTCATTTTTTTGCAAGTATTGAACAAAGGCTCTGGAGTAAAATTTTATAACTAATTCCTTAAACTCTTTAGTAAAAGCCGTACGTTGTTCAGGAGTGGCTTTTTTCCAGTTTCTACCCAGTACCCAGCGCGACATTAACTTAAAATTAATTTTAGGTACCAGATTCTCCCGGATCAGCTGATGTGCTACCTCAGGGTTTTTACGAATTTCGGGTGTTTTTTCAATAAACATCTTAATCATTTGAGCAGATGTTTCTTCCATCAGGCGCTGAGGCTCCGGGACCTCATGGGCATTCACTGCAGAAAATAAAAACAGACTCAAGAAAAATGAAAAAAACATTTCGATTCTGTTACTAAAATTAAAAGTGGGCATATCCTCTCCTAAAAGCACACGTATGAGGGGCTGCTGGTTTTCATATCTGAAAGAACAGCAGTCCCTGGTTAATTCAGTTTAAATATAAGATGATATTGTATCTTTATATGGCTAATAAAGTAGACAGAAAAAACCGACAAATACTTTCTATAATAATTATCTTATTCTAAAATCGGGCTATTTTCTAATAACGGCCGCACATAAACAAGCAAATTAGGAGTATAATACCGCTTCAATTATGAATTTTACCTTAATCCTGGCTTTAACCTGGGTAAGCAGCTAAGAGACTATTGTGCTGAAAGATGTACTGAAAAAACCGGAATTACTATTACCAGCGGGAACTCTGAAAAATATGCGTTATGCCTATGCTTTCGGTGCGGATGCCGTTTATGCCGGGCAGCCGCGTTATAGTCTGCGTGCCAGAAATAATGATTTTAGCTATGAGAATATTAAAACAGGTATTGAGGAAGCTCATCAGCAGGGTAAGAAATTTTTCCTGGCCTCTAATGTTATTCCTCATAATGCCAAGGTAAAAACCTATCTGGATGATATTGCGCCCATTATTGAACTGCATCCGGATTCCCTGATTATGGCCGATCCCGGCCTGATTATGATGGTTAAGGAACGCTGGCCGGAAGCCTGTATTCATTTGTCCGTACAGGCCAATACCGTTAATTATGCCGCAGTTAAATTCTGGAAATCTATGGGGGTAGAGCGTGTCATCCTGTCCCGTGAACTGTCTCTGGATGAAATTGCAGAAATCCGTCAGGAATGTCCGGATATGGAACTGGAAGTGTTTGTGCATGGCGCGCTATGTATTGCTTATTCAGGACGCTGTCTATTGTCCGGCTATTTTAATCATCGTGATCCTAATCAGGGCACCTGCACCAATGCCTGCCGCTGGGAATACAAGGTGCATGATGCTCAGGAAAATGTCACCGGTGATATAGAGCCTGTAAAAATAGATTTTGATCCGTTTGCAGCCATGAACTCTCCAGAAGCCTTTCCAGACGATAGCAAGCTGAAACGTCATCCCGCTGCAGATAAGGCTTATCTGATAGAAGAATCTGAGCGTCCTGGAGAATATATGCCTATTATTGAGGATGAAAACGGCACCTATATTATGAACTCCAGGGATTTACGCGCACTGGAACATGTAGAGCGTTTAATGCAAATTGGTGTTGATTCGCTGAAAATTGAAGGTCGTACCAAATCTCACTATTATGCCGCCCGTACCGCCCAGGTGTATCGACTTGCTATTGATTCACTGGCAAGGGGTGAAGCCTTTGATATGGAATTGTATGCTGATTTAAACAGCCTGGCTAATCGCGGCTATACTGATGGTTTTTTCCAGCGTCATCATACTCAGGAATATCAGAACTATATGGACAATCACTCACGCAGTAAAAGTCAGCAGTTTGTGGGTGAAATTATTGCTTATAATGAGGCGGAACAGAGCGCTACTATAGATGTAAAAAACCGATTTTCTGTGGGTGATTCGCTGGAACTTATTCTGCCCGAAGGCAATCATCAGTTTACCCTTGAAGCCATTAAAAGTGATAAAGGGGAAAGCATGGATGTTGCACCGGGCAGCGGCCATATTGTCACTATTCCCGTACCTTATCAGGCCAGTAAATACAGCCTGATAGCACGAAATTTATAGCAGGAGAGAACCTTGAATCCTTCAACTGTCTACCCTTTTACCCGTAAACGTAGAATGCGCCGGGATGATTTTTCCCGTCGTCTGATGCGCGAATCCCATTTAAGTGTTGATGATCTGATTTACCCCATGTTTATTCTTGAAGGCAGCGGTGAGCGTGAAGCGGTTGCCTCCATGCCGGGGGTGGAGCGAGTCAGCATTGATCAATTATTAATAGAAGCGAAAGAACTGGTTGCCTTAGGTGTACCAGCGGTGGCGCTATTCCCGGTGACGCCGCAAAGTGCTAAATCTGATGATGCCTGTGAAGCCTATAATCCGGATGGTCTGGCGCAGCGGGCGGTGAAGGCTCTCAAGGATGCGTATCCAGAACTGGGTGTGATCACTGATGTGGCACTGGATCCTTTCACCTCTCATGGTCAGGATGGTCTGATAGATGAAAGCGGTTATGTGCTAAATGATGAAACGGTTGAAGTGCTGATTAAACAGGCTTTATCACACGCTCAGGCTGGTGCCGATGTTGTTGCACCTTCTGATATGATGGATGGGCGCATAGGAGAAATCCGTGATGCACTGGAAGAAAATGGTCATATTTATACTCGTATTCTGGCTTATTCTGCTAAATATGCGTCCAGCTTTTATGGCCCGTTCCGTGATGCCGTAGGATCCGCTGCCAATTTGGGTAAAGCGGATAAAACCACCTATCAGATGGATCCGGCCAATAGTGATGAAGCACTGCTGGAAGTGGCTATGGATCTGGAAGAAGGAGCTGATATGGTTATGGTTAAGCCCGGTATGCCCTATCTGGATATTGTGCGACGGGTTAAACAGGAGTTCGGGGTACCCACTTATGCCTATCAGGTCAGCGGAGAATATGCCATGACCATGGCCGCTATTCAAAATGGCTGGCTGGATGAACGGAAAGTGATTATGGAATCCTTATTATGCTTTAAACGTGCCGGGGCAGATGGTATTCTGACCTATTTTGGTAAACAGGTCGCTCACTGGTTAAATGAATAACAGCCCCGGTGTGCGGAAAAATATGGAATTCAAATAACACGGAATAATATGAGATTTATCCTGAAATTTATTTATTTTATCCTTTTTATATCACTGGCTCTGGGAACCATGTTTCTGGGCGGCGTATCCGGGGTGGCGGGAACCTTTTATGTGATGGTTGAAAAAGGTGATATCGAGCATAATTTGCTGCTGATGTCTGCGGCGTTGCTGCTCGGCTGGCTGGTGATTTTATTATTACGCGGACATAATAAACGCGTAATAAAACGTAAAAAACAGCAGGTGCTGGCACAGCATGAGCAGGCACAACATCCTGTCGAGGGTTAATAAATGAGCGATATTTTCGATTTTGACAAGCCCGATCAATATGCGGTTATGGGTAATCCTATAAATCACAGTAAATCTCCTCAAATTCACACTGCTTTTGCTCAGCAAACCGGACAGAATATTCAATATACAGCCATTCATGTGGATGTGGGCGGTTTTGAGCAGGCGGTCAGTCATTTTCAGGCACATGGTGGTAAAGGCTTAAATGTGACTGTACCCTTTAAACTGGATGCCTGGAAACTGTCGGATTCTCTCAGTGAAAGAGCCGAACGGGCCGGGGCGGTTAATACTCTGATTTTTAATACTGACGGCAGTATCGATGGCGATAATACCGATGGTGTTGGGCTGGTAAATGATATTATTCATCGTCTGGACTGGCCCATTGCCGGAAAAAAAGTGCTAATTCTGGGAGCGGGTGGTGCTGCTCGAGGTGTTATTGCCCCAATACTGGAACAGCAGCCGGAACAGCTTTATATTGCCAATCGAACGGCTTCAAAAGCACAGGAACTGGCAGATGTATTTGCTGATTTAGGTGGAATTAGTGGCGGTGGTTATGAAGCACTGACAGAACAGTGTTTTGATCTGGTTATTAATGCTACTGCAGCCAGCTTGCAGGGCAAGGTCCCTCCCCTGCCTGATAAGCTGCTGAGTACACCGGGTTACTGTTATGACATGATGTACGCCAGACAGGAAACGGCTTTTATGATATGGGCTGAACAACAGGGTGTCGGCCACATTTCAGATGGTCTGGGTATGCTGGTGGGTCAGGCGGCTGAATCATTTATGCTCTGGCGTGGTGTGCGCCCCTCTGTGACCCCGGTTATTGAAGCCATTCGGAAGTCCATGTAAAGATCGGCTCAACAGTTAGTGGAATGAAAGTAAAACCAGTTGGCATTTCCCGACAAATTCAGTTCTGCAAATATTTCTTTTTGCTGATTTCCAACTATACTTTTCTATATGTCTACAAGAAAAATTTCAATTACTCAATTATGTCCGGGGATGTTTATTTATGAACTGGATATTCCCTGGTTACAGAGCCCTTTTTTACGACATCGACGTAAGATCAATTCAGAAAAAGATGTCCTGTTACTGAAAAAAGCCGGAGTTAAAGAGCTGGTTATTGATCTGCTGCGCGGCGATGATCTGGCTCAGGCGGACCCCCCGGCTGAATCACTAGAAGCAAAAGATGAAACAGCAACGGAGATATCTACTGAAAGTGAAAATAATAGCAGTAATGGCATATCTGAGCAGCGATCCGCAGCAGAAGAAAAAGCCCAACTCAATGAAGAGTTAAAAGTGGCTAAAGTGCTGCAGAGCAAAATTGGTAAAGTAGTGCATCAGCTGGGTAATCTGGTTAAGGATGGCAAGCCAATTTCTGTTGCTACTATTACACCATTAATTAATGAAGCAAAAGACAGTCTGGTACGAAATGATCAGGCATTGCTCACCATGCTGCATCTGCATCGACAGGATATTAAACTCAGTGATCATGGCTTTGGAGTTTTTGCCGTAGTCCTGCCTCTGGCAATACGTCTGCAGTGCACTGAACAGCAAGTTAATGAACTGGGGCTGGCGGCCCTGTTGCATGATACCGGCTGGACGCGCCTGCCTATTCATTTGCTGGGTAAAAATAAGGCCTATACCAGCGCAGAACTGAGGTTGATTCAACAGCATCCTGATATCGTGGAAAATGTCTTAATAAAAAGCGCCGATGTTCCGGATAATGTAAAAAAACTGGTTAAGCAGCATCATGAATTAAATGATGGTTCCGGTTATCCGAGACAATTAAAAAATGATCAGATTTTTGAGTTAGTTGAAATCCTGCAGGTGGCAGACTTTTATGATGAGTATATACATGGTCTGACTGATAAGCCGGGTATGTTGCCGGTTAATGCATTGAAACTGCTTTATCAGTCAGCTAAAAAAGGTCTGTTTGGGGAGGCCATTGTCAGTGAGTTAATACATGTCATGGGTATTTATCCACTGACCAGTGCGGTGCAGCTAAGTTCTGGAGAAAAAGCACTGGTGGTGGAAATTGACAAGCAGAAACCCCTGCTGCCACAGGTAAAAATTATTTATGAAGCGGATGGTAAACGTTGTATGTCCGATAGGATTGTAGATCTGGCTCATTCAGAGCAGGAGAACTTACATGTTACGGGAGTTATTGAACCGCTGGATAAAAAAGAAGATCCATTGGGTTTACTTCGGGTAAGCCATGTCTGAAAACTATAATATAGATACTGCACAACTGCTCTTTAAACACCTGACAGAAGGTGTTTTACATCTGGACGCACACAAAAGAATTATCACCATAAATCCCACAGCAGAAAAAATTCTTAAATGGTCCAATCAGGATATTAAAGGCTGCAATGGTCATGAAATATTATGCGCTAATGAAGGGCGTTATCATCATAATGAAACTCAATGTCCTCTGGGTTTATGGCTAGATGATGAACAACAGGATACTGCTCATGAATTAACCTGGGTTAATAAAAATGGTATCTATTTACAAATTGATGCTAAATTCATCAAGCTGAGTGATAATGATTTTCTAATTCTATTTAGAGATTGTACCGACTCGGGTTTTAGTGAAAAAGAAATTGAACGCCTGTCATTATTTGCAGAATTAAATCCGGCACCCATTTTGCAATTAGATGATCAAGTCGTTATGCATTATGCTAACCCCAGCATGACAGAATTACTGGTGGAATACGGTTTTAATGAACAGGGTCGTCCAGCCATTTTGCCGGAAAATATTGATACCATTTTACAGCGCTGCATTGATAATAATGAAACCATTGACGGCATTGAAAGTGGGCTGGAAAATAGCTGGTTTTACTGGAACTTTCATCCAGTAGAAATGCATGGCCTGACTCTGGTTCAGGTCTATGGTATTGATATTACAGAACGTAAGCAATATGAGCAGAAATTAAAACAGCTGAAAGAATTAGCCGAATCACATAACGAGCAGAAAAGCAGTTTTGTTGCCAATATGAGTCATGAATTAAGAACACCTATGAATGGCGTTATTGGCTTAAGCGGTTTGCTGCTTGATACTCATTTAAATAATGAGCAAAAAGATTTTGTACGTAAGATACAGAGTTCTGCCAGTTCCCTGTTACTTATTATTAATGATATTCTGGATATTTCAAAAATTGAATCAGGCAAGCTGGATATTGATCCAGTGGAATTTAATTTTCATAATTTAATAATTGATGCTTTACATATCGTTGACATAAAGGCCAGAGAGAAAGCAATAGAACTGGATTATCATATGGACCAGAATATGCCTGAATATATAGTTGGTGACGCCATTCGTATTCGTCAAATCCTGTTAAATTTTATTACCAATGCTGTAAAATTTACTTCAGAGGGATATGTACTGGTAGACATCAGTTGTCATGAAATAAATGCAGATAGAGTCGATTTTACTATTTCTGTAGAAGATAGTGGAATTGGTATTGCAGAAGATAAAATTGAACATGTATTTGGAAAATTTAATCAGGCGGATGTTTCTACTACCCGAAAATTTGGTGGTACCGGTCTGGGTCTGTCAATCAGCAAGGAACTCACGGAATTAATGGGAGGTCAGATTGGCTTAAAAAGTGAGCTGGGTAAGGGTTCGATATTCTGGTCAAGATTTAAGTTCCCTGTAGGTAAAAAACAAAAACAGATTAAACAACAGTTAAACAGTCAAAAATTTAACAGCATTATAAAAAATAGACAGTTTGTATTGATTGGTGGACAGCCAT
>JALSUJ010000153.1 GCA_027071355.1 Gammaproteobacteria bacterium
AGCTTCAAGTGCGACTTGTTCTCGACGGGCTTTTGTCATGACAACGCATAATAAAGGATGGCAGGGTGGATGTCAAATATATGGGTGTCCTTTATATTTCTCTTTATATTCACTTTATATTTCTTTATATTCTCCTTTATATTCTTTCCAGTCGAAGGTGAAATTTCCCAGCATAAGGTTGCCAGGGCCACCACTACCATCACCAATATTTGTTGATGATCCACCGGCGAAGCTTAATGGGTCACCACCAAAGAAATCAAAGGGTATGATGTTGAATACTCCTGATGCTGTTCCTTGTGGCTGAGCCGTACCTATCGAGTAATTACCACTTATATTTGTTCGAAAGCCAGAATATGTATTAGTGGTGGCATCAGTATTTTGCAGTAAATCTCCATTACTGGCTTGTACAGTAAACACACCAGTATAAGTAAAATTGTAAATAGAGGCATGAACATTTGCTGCCGCAATAGTACAGGCGATGGTGACAAAACAGGTATTAATAAGTTTTGATAGACGCGTTTGCATGTGTATTCCTCTCTAATTATTTGTGATTTTTTTACCAAAAAACAGCCTTAATCAGTTAGTGCTTTGTAATTTTCTTCCTGTTAATACGCAAAATAAAACCAGTCATACTTATGAAAAGTAGATAGTATAATGATACTGTCCCTGATGAAGAACTGCTTGCAGCAGGGTGGGGGGTTGAAAACCCACCAGCACTGTTGGCAATGAAGCCATTAGCAGTCAGATCATCATCGCCTGTTTTACCATCGATATAATTAATCAGAACCAGATTAACTTTGATACTGTCACCGGATTTTGAAACCACAGATACCGGGCCAATAACTCTTGCACCAACACCGGTTGCAGCATCAAAGCTAAAGTCATAAAGGTGAGGGGTTGTATTATCGGGGGTTGGGCCAAAGCGATAAAATTTATCGACATTAACATCCAGTGGCAGATAGACACCAACGGTGACACCATCACCAACGAATGCTAATCGTATAGTAAAGTTATAAGCACCTATATCAAAGAATTTGTCTGCAGGAAAGCCATCAGGGATTTTATCTAACACTTTAACGCCAGTGAGTACTGTCGCTGATTTAGTCACGGTGGCATTATCAGAAACAAGGGTAATTCGTTTATTTGCACCGGCAACAAAAGAGGCAACATTATTCTGTATGTCATCAGCGATATTATCATTATTACCATCACCATTATTAGGTGCCTGTTGTTCAATACTCGCCGGAACCCCATCAACATCGGTATCAGTAATGCCTGTTAGATGAATAGTATAAGTTGTATTAACAGGGTCATTGGTTGTGAATACCAGATCAGCTGTTTTGTTACCTGTCACCTGGCTACTAAGTGTAATACTAAACTGACATTGTGAAGCAGGGTTTAGTGTTATTACATCAGGTGAGGTTGAAGGACACTGGTTATTTAAACTGAAGTCATTTTTGTCTGCACCTGTAATTGCAATATTGGATACACTTAATTTACTGGCACCGGCATTGCCGATAAAGAAACCCTGTTTAGCATCCAGACCATTAATTTGTGAAACACCGGTGTCAATGATTTGAGGTGAAACAATACTTGAAGCAATGCCAGTGCCGTACAGTGGTATGGTTAAATCACCCTCTGTTGTTTGTATAAAAAGATTAGCTGAAAAATTACCATTTGAAGCAGGCGTAAAACTTACAATTAAATTACAGCTATTTAATGTACTGCCAGCCTTGCAGTCCACATTGTCAAAACCAAATAAACTCGCATTTGTACCCGTGATAGAAATAGAATTTATGGTAATAATGCCCGCACCAATATTATCAATAGCCAGCGTATGATTCAGTGTTGTACCATCAACGTTATGGCTACCAAAGTTGATAGCATTATCTAATGCATTTAGAACCGGTGTGGTTGCTATAATTCCCTTACCAGTCAATGCAATAGTTGTTTGTGGGTTGTTTGCATCATTCGAGTTAACCACCAGTGTTGCATTTTTAATACCATTACTATTCGGCTTAAAAGTAATACCAATCGTACAGCTTGCGGCTGCATTCATAATACCTGATGGGCAATCGGTACTGTAAGAAAATAAAGCTGCATCAGCGCCGGAAATAGTAATGGTATCAATTAACAGGCCAATAAGGCCGGTGTTTTGTACGCTAACCGCCTGGGCTGCAGATTGCCCGGATAACACAGAACCAAAATCGACCGTTGATGGTGTAATGCTAATTGTCGGGTCAACGCCTGCACCGGATAATGGCACAGCAATAGTGCTGGCTGATGTAATAATAGACAGGTTGCCGGTGATATTGCTACCACCGGGGTGAAATGTATTAGTAATGCTTGATGGCGTAAAAGTTAAAGTTAAGTCGCATGACTGCCCAGTTGTTAATACTGTACCCGTAGCACAACTAATAGAGTCAAAGGTAAAGTCTGTATTATCCGATGTAATACTATTAATGGTTAAATCAGCACCACCTTTATTTCTAAGTATGACTTTTTGTGTATCAGTTCCACCTTGATCAGTGGGTGAAAAACCAACACTGGTTCGGTTTATATCCAGTACCGCTGTTGCAGGAACTCCTTCTGCTTTAAGTTCCAGATTTACATTATAGTTGCCAGATAAGCCGGTATAACTCAGGGCTAAACTATCGGTGACTACGGTAGCGGTTGCTGCAGTAAACCGGATACTTAAACTACATGATGCCGCAGGGTTGCCGCTTACTGGTGCTAGTGTTGCATTGGAACAGGTATCTGCTTCAAGGGTAAATGGAGAAGCCAGTGTATTAACAATGGGTGCAATGGTTAAAGACTCATTGCCGGTATTGGTAAAAGTAAATGTCTGTACACGACCACCATCACCCGGAACATCCAGTGGAAAGTTATTACCATCAGGCGTAAAACCAGGGGTAAACCGTAAAATTGGTCGCACAATGGAACTGTTGGCGCTGGTAATCATCACCAGATTGTCTTTTAAGATAGGAGGGAATAAAGTAAAATCATAATTAACAACGGGTAGTGCACCAAACGCAGGCCCTAACACACTGCCAGCAAATGTCTGGATCGGGAAATTTGAAATCTCATCAGCCAGGCTCATGCCATTATCAATTACACGGCCAAATACCGTAAACCCACCATTCTGCTTATCCAGGTTTGTGCGATTATCCGCCAGATTAATAAACCATTCATTTGAGGCACTATCAGGATTATGAGCCAGTTTTGCCATGGCAAGTGTGCCGCGTACATTCGTCATACTGGTTAATGCGAACTCATTGGTAACCGGAGATGAGTTTTCAAGTGGTACCGTTGCCAGCCCCGTATTTTCACTAATAGGTCTTAATGGAGAAGTAGGTGTGGGTGGGCGGAAGGTGAAGCCACCTGTTTGAATAATAAACCCAGGAACAGTACGATTGAAAAAGCTGCCATTATATTTACCGCTGTTAACATAATTAAGAAAATTATTGACGGTCTGTGGCGTAACGGTATCAAATAGTTCGATATCCATGGTGTGAGGCTGATTGTTATAGTCCAGGTTGAGCCGGACGATTTGAACGGCGAAAGCCGTGTTTTGCTGGCTGAGTGCGAACAGGGCAAAAAGAAAAATAAGCACAGATTTTAATAGATAAATATTCATAGTAATATTTGTTAACATTGTGGCTGATTGTTATGCACGTATTTTTTATTTCTATTTCATTTAGTAGTTTATAGACAAAATAAAAGTTTTGCAGATAAATAAAGTTTTGTAGATAAATTTTTAGAGTCGTGTTAGAAAT
>JALSUJ010000154.1 GCA_027071355.1 Gammaproteobacteria bacterium
CATTATTTACTAATTAACCTGATATTTATCATAAATATGTCGCTAAAATGCTAGTTTTTGCATAAAATTAAATTTTATCGAAATTTAATTAAGAATCCTGAGCCAAGCCTGTTTATTACCGTTTGCAATAGTTTAAAATATCAACATTTGATAATTCTGCAATAATAACACGACTTGCTCCAGACGTTACACTGGATTGTATATATCTACAAAAATATGTTCCAGTTCAAACTGTAGGGCCAGATGTTCTCCCAGTGCCTGAATACCATAGCGTTCAGTGGCATGATGTCCGGCAGCAAAATAATGAATATTATTTTCCTGAGCAATATGCCAGGTATTTTCAGACACTTCACCACTGATAAAGGCATCTGCTCCCTGTTCTATCGCCTGCTCAATATACGACTGTGCTGCGCCTGTACACAGAGCCACATTTTCTATTGAGCGCCTAGCCGGAACATGCAGAGCCTGACGATTTAATACCTGCGACAGATGGTTAGCAAAAGCCTCACCGCTCTGCTGCATCACAGTCCCCAGCAAAGCGATTTCATTGTGTGCAAAAAAATGTTTGATCCTGATACCCAGCTTTTGTGCCAGTAATACATTATTGCCCAGTGTTTTATGGGCATCCAGAGGCAAATGATAGGCTAACAGGTTAAGATCATTACATAACAATGACCTGATACGATGGTGTTTAATACCCGTTATAACCGCTGCCTCACCTTTCCAGAAAAAACCATGATGCACCAGCAGACAATCAGCCTCTAACTGAATAGCCTCATCAATCAGTGCCTGACAGGCGCTTACACCCGTCACTATTTTGTGTACCGATGCACAGCCCTGAACCTGAAGACCATTTGGACAATAATCATTAAACTGATCAGTTTCCAGAAGTTCGTTACAATAACTGGCCAGTTCATTCCTGTTAACCATAAAATATTAAAACCTGTCTGTTTTTATCAGGATTATGCGCACAACAGTCATGCACAACAATCATATTGGTGTAAAATAGCCCTATGACGAATAAAAAGCACTCTTCCCCCTTATTTTATATCCTTTCTGCACTGGCTGGTTTTCTATTTGCAGTAGGCTACTATGTTTTTTTTATGCACAGCCCGACACAAGCACCCACATCAACTGAATCCATGCTGTCGGATCTTAGCCTACCACAGGGAAGCTCTGTTATACCAGTACTGGATATTGATAATCCCAGCTCCTATGGCATTACCAGTTTTGCTCCGGCCGTGAAGCGAGCCGCCCCTGCAGTGGTTAATATTTTTACCCGTAAACGGGTCAAACAGAGCGATGCACTTTATACAAGCTCAGCTTTAAGCGCGCTGCTGGACAACCGTCGAGCCCCCCCTCAATACAGGGAGGAAACCAATCTGGGTTCCGGGGTTATTGTATCCTCCTCTGGTTATATTCTAACCAATAATCATGTTATCTCCGGCGCTGAAGGTATTGAAGTACTATTACAGGACGGACGATATTTAAGAGCCCGCTTAATGGGCCGGGATCTGGAAACTGACCTGGCATTATTAAAAGTCAGCGCTTCTGATTTACCGACTATTCACTTTGGTGATTCCTCTAAACTTCAGGTGGGTGATATCGTTCTGGCTATCGGCAATCCCTTTGGTCTGGGTAATACCGTCACATCCGGGATCATCAGTGCTTTAAACCGTTCCCAGTTCAGAGCCAATAGTTTTGACAATTTTATCCAGACCGATGCCGCTATTAATCCCGGCAATTCTGGTGGTGCTCTGGTCAATACCCGCGGTGAAATGATTGGTGTTAATACCATTAATATCAGTAATAGCGGTGGCTCTCAGGGTATTGGTTTTGCAATTCCAGCCTCACTTGCGCGGGAAATTATGACCCAACTGATCCGTTTTGGAGAGGTACGCAGAGGCTGGATTGGCATTGAGGCAAGGGAAATATCCCCACTGCTGGCCAGACAGCTTAATAGTCCTGTTGACCATGGTCTGCTGATAATCGGTGTTTTAAAAAATGGTCCAGGTCAAAAAGCAGGCATTCAGGTCGGCGACATGATCACCCATATTAACGACATTAAAATTACCTCAGCTAAAAAAGCTCTACGCCTGATCACCCATCTAAACCCCGGAGATATTGCCATTTTAAAAGGGATTCGGCACAATCAGTCATTGCAGTTTAAAATTGTTGCTGAGGAAAGACCGCAGATGTCGGGGAAGAGCAGCGTTGAGCGCTGAGCGTTCAGCGTTGAGAAAGAGCTAAGAGCTTAAGAGCAAAAAGCTTAAGAGAGAACAGTTTTTGCTCGGAGTGTGGTGTGTGGGGCATGCGGTATCTGCCGCTGGGCTCTTTCTGAACGCTCAGCGCTCAGCGCTCAGCGCTTTTTTCAAAGCCCTGACGAATGCCTGGTTTTCTTCTGGTTTGCCTATGGTTACGCGCAGGCAGTTTGCCAGGGGGCCGGAGGTATCGGCAAAGTGTTTTATTAAGACTTTATCCTGTTTTAAAGCCTCAAAAATCTGAGCTGAGTCCCCTGCTATTACCTTGAACAGGATGAAATTAGCGTCACTGGGGTATTGTTTAATGCCCTGAATTTCTGCCAGGGACTGTTTCATGCTTTCTCTGTCCTGACAGATCTGATCGGTTTGCTGTTTTAATAGATCACTATGCTGCAGAGCAAAGCGAGCGCTGTATTGCGTTAACACATTAATATTATATGGCAGACGCACCTTGTCAAATTCATTGATCCACTCTGCCCGGCCGCTGAGCATACCCAGACGTAATCCGGCCAGTCCCATTTTGGATACTGTGCGCATCACCAGCAGATTATCGTACTGCGCCAACATTGGCATAAAGCTATGACCGGCAAAAGCATGGTAAGCTTCATCTACCACCACCAGCCCCTGAGAAGCCTCTAAAATAGTCCGGACATCCTGCTGTGCAAATAAATTACCGGTAGGATTATTGGGATAGGCCAGAAAAATAACCGCTGGATTATGCATTTTAATCGCCTTTAACATAGCCGGCATATCCAGTTGAAACTGCTCATCCAGAGCAACACTCTGATAAGACATATTAGTAAAACGCGCAATCATGTCGTACATAACAAACGTAGGTTCAGGAGCCAGAACCGTTGCACCAGGTCTGGACAGCGCCATACAGATAATTTGAATCAGTTCATCTGAACCATTACCCAGAATAGAGCACATAGGTGACGGGACAGCCATTACCTGCTCAAGTATCCGGGTCAAGCGGGCCGCAGAGGGATCAGGATAACGGTTCACAGCAATGTCTGTAATACCGGCTAACCATTGCTGCTGCATCTCATCAGGCCAGAGATACGGGTTTTCCATAGCATCAAGCTTGATCATATCCCCGGGTTCAGGCACATGATAGGCTGATAAAGCCTGAATTTCTTCCCGAACTAATTGTTTGACTAAATTAGACGTGTTTGAATCAGACATGGCTATTTCTTTATCCGATACTCTGCACTGCGAGCATGTGCGGTCAAACCTTCCCCCCGAGCCATAACTGAGGCGATTTTACCCAGTTCAGACGCACCGTTTTCAGAACACATAATTAAACTTGAACGTTTCTGAAAATCATACACCCCCAGCGCAGAGCTGAAACGTGCGGTTCTTGAGGTGGGTAAAACATGGTTAGGACCGGCACAATAATCACCCAGAGCTTCGGCTGTATAACGCCCCATAAATATCGCACCAGCATGACGAATATCAGACAGCATAGCCTGGGGATCATCAACCGAAAGTTCCAGATGCTCAGGGGCAATATAATTAGACACCTCAATGGCTTCATCCATATCTTTAACCTGAATCAGAGCCGCTCTATCATTCAGGGACACCCTGATAATGCTTGCACGTTCCATGTCACCTAATAAACGTTCAATAGATGCCTGTACCCTGTCCAGAAATGCCGCATCTGGAGAAATAAGAATGGGCTGAGCATCTTCATCGTGTTCTGCCTGAGAAAACAGGTCCATGGCTATCCAGTCCGGATCGGTTTTGCCGTCACAAATCACCAGAATTTCTGATGGACCGGCAATCATGTCAATACCCACGGTACCAAACACCATACCTTTGGCTGTTGCCACGTAGATATTGCCCGGTCCCACAATTTTATCCACCTGAGGAATACTTTCAGTACCATAGGCCAGAGCCGCTACCGCCTGTGCACCGCCAATAGCAAAGACCTTATCCACTCCAGTAATTGCCGCTGCAGCAAACACCAGTTCATTAACCTGACCATCGGGCGTGGGTACCACCATAATCAGTTCTTTAACTCCCGCCACTTTGGCAGGGATAGCATTCATTAATACCGATGAAGGGTAGGCTGCCTGCCCACCCGGAACATACAGTCCAACCCGATCCAGTGCTGTAACCTGCTGACCCAGCAAGGTACCGTCCTGTTCAGTATAAGACCAGGATTCCATTTTCTGCTTATCATGGTAGCGGCGTACACGAGCTGCTGATTCTTCCAGTGCTGCCCGCTGAACATCGGGCAACCCGTCCAGAGCCTGCTGCAGACGGGCCTGAGAAATACTCAGTACCGACATATTTTCAGCACTCATGCGATCAAACTTATTGGTATATTCTATAACCGCCTGATCACCCTTTCGACGCACATCATGCAGTATCTGTTTAACTGTGGACTGGACGGCATCATCAGAGACATTATCCCAGGCCAGTAATTCTTCTAATTGTGACCAGAACTCATTGTTAGAGGTATCAAGACGGTTAATATCAAGCATGGAAAACTCCGGTAATTGAGCTGTTTTGTATGACCATAGTTTGTATGACTATTGTAAGATTTGAACATTTGTACGGGTAATTGTTTAACCGTTTTTGACCGCTTCCGCAAAACGATCGATCAGAGATTTAATACGTTGATGTTTCATTTTCATAGCCGCTTTATTGACTACCAGACGAGAGCTGATATCAGCAATATGTTCCATTGGTATTAAGCCATTGGCTTTCAGGGTATTGCCCGTATCCACCACATCAACAATGCGATCAGCCAGCCCGACCAGAGGAGCTAATTCCATGGAACCATAAAGTTTAATAACTTCTACCTGAATCCCCTGCTGCGCATAATAACGTCTGGCAGTATTAACAAATTTGGTGGCTACTCGCAGGCGTCCATTTACCGGCCGGTCATCAACGGGACCAGCCGTCATTAAACGACATTTGGCAATTTGTAAATCCAGCGGTTCATATAAACCTTCCCCGCCATGCTCCATTAAGACATCTTTACCGGCCACGCCCACATCTGCCGCACCGTATTGTACATAGGTAGGCACATCAGTAGCCCGGATAATCACCAGCTTAATATCATCATGATTAGTGTCCAGAATCAGTTTCCTGCTTTTATCCGGATCATCAATCGGATGAATGTCCGCATGAGCAAGCAAAGGCAATGTCTCTTTAAAGATGCGTCCTTTGGACAGGGCAATTGTCAGGGTATTACTCATACGGGTTACTCATACGTTGTACTCTTTTTTCCTATTCACGACTTAAGGCTTATAACTTAAGACTAGTTTTTAACCAGGAACTCTTCGAATAGAAGCACCTAATTGCTGTAATTTTTCTTCAATACATTCATAACCACGATCAATATGGTAAATACGCTCTACCATAGTATCGCCTTCGGCAATCAGCCCTGCCAGCACCAGACTGGCAGAAGCTCTTAGATCAGTGGCCATTACCGGCGCCGCATAAAGCTGCTCAACACCTTTAATAATCACCGTATTACCCTGTAATTTAACATCAGCCCCCATTCTCTGTAATTCCTGAATATGCATAAAACGGTTTTCAAAAACCGTTTCAACAATAGTGCCTGAACTGTCGGCAATGGCATTAAGCACACAGAATTGAGCCTGCATATCGGTTGGAAAGGCCGGATAGGGTGCGGTACGTAAATCAATGGATTTTGGACGCTGGCCGTTCATATCCAGAGTAATCCAGTCGTCTCCAGTGGTAATTTCAGCACCGGCATCTGATAATTTTTCCAGAACCGCATCCAGATAGCCGGGACAGGTGTCTTTTAATTTCACCTTTCCCCCGGTTAAAGCGGCCGCCACCAGATAAGTCCCTGTTTCAATACGATCCGGCATAACATTATGGCTGGTACCTGATAATTTTTCCACACCTTCAATGGTAATGGTATCGGTACCGGCACCACTGATTTTTGCACCCATGGAAATTAAGAAATTGGCCAGGTCAATCACTTCCGGTTCACGGGCCGCATTTTCAAGAATGGTCGTTCCTTCAGCCAGTGTGGCAGCCATCAGCAGATTTTCAGTACCTGTCACAGTCACCAGATCCATAACTATTTTGGTACCCTGCAAACGTTCGGCCCGAGCGCGAATATAACCATTTTCCACCTTAATATCAGCACCCATGGCTTTAAGCCCCTTAATATGCTGATCAACTGGACGAGAGCCTATAGCACAACCGCCGGGTAATGAAACCTCTGCCTTGCCATAATGAGCTACCAGAGGCCCCAGTACCAGTATGGAGGCACGCATGGTTTTTACTAATTCATAAGGCGCAACATACTGACTGATGGTGCGGGTATCTACTTCCACATCCAGGTTCTCATTCACCGTAATGGATACGCCCATACGGCCTAATAATTCCAGGGTGGTGGTAATATCATGCAGATGCGGTACATTGCCAATGACCGTCGCATCATCAGCCAGCAGACAGCCCATAACGATAGGCAGGGCCGCATTTTTTGCTCCGGAAATTCGGATTTCACCGTCCAGTCGCTGACCGCCGGTTATGAAAAGTTTATCCATTCAGTACTACAATCTCATCAAGATTAAATAAAACGGCCTATTTTACTCTTTATTGTCTCAGGAACCAATACATAGGAATGTTTCAGGGGGATTAAATGACGAATATTATCCGCCTTTGCAGGTGGGTCGTATTACAGGAGATAATTATTTACCTGGAACAGTCTCTAACCAATTTGTAACTTGCTGGCAGTCGCCCATTCGGAAGGCGTATAAGCTTTAATGGTCAAAGCATGTATCTCTCCGCTGGTAATTTGCGGTTTAACCGTAGTATAAACCAGCTGCTGTTTTTTAACCGGACTCAGACCTTCAAATTGTTCTGCTACCACCAGCACGTCAAACATACTGCCGTCACCGCTTACTTTTACCTGCTGGGCATTGATACCCTGCGCTATTAATCTCTGTACTTCTTCGATTGTCATTGTTTGTTCCTGTCTGGCCTGTATTTGTTTTTACATCATTATTTTGGTAATACTAAAGGTAAAATCTCATCTAAACCAGTGATTCTGGCAATATCATACATTTGCTGAGGTAAATTAAGAAAGGTAATTTTTTTATTGCTTTGCTCAGCTTCACGATACCACTCTATCAGCATAGCGAGACCGGAACTGTCTGAGCGCTCTAAGGTAGATAAATTAATATCCAGTTCAGAACATTCATCTTCAAATAAAGTAGTCCGGTTCTGTTCCCATAACATGGGTACGCTGGCAAAACTTAAATCACCCTTTAATTGATAATGACCCGGGGCTGTTTTTTCAAGCTGTGCACTGGATTTTCTGGCGTTATTTCCGGACATAATAATTATTTATCTTTTTTGTCTGAATTAGACTGGCTGAATAAAAACTGACTGATCAGCTTTTCCAGCACAATAGATGACTGGGTTAAACGAATTTCACTGTTCTGTTTCAGAAAATCAGGCGCCCCACCCGGTTCAATACCCACGTATTTCTCACCTAATAAGCCCGCAGTATAGATACCCGCAGAAGAATCTACCGGTATTTCATTGTACTTAGAGTCAATAGCCATGTCGACTACCGCTTCAAAAGAGACCGGATCCACAGTAATTGCTTTTACCCGACCCACAGTAACACCAGCGATAGTGACAGCAGAACGAGCTTTTAGTCCACTGATATTATCAAAACTGGCTTTTACAATATATTGATCGCCTGAATGAAAGGCAGTAACATTACTGACATTGACGGCTAACACCAGTAATGCTGCAATACCTGCAGCAACAAAAATACCCACTGAAATTTCTAATACTCTTGTAGTCGACATACTTTTATTCCATTCAATCTAACATTAAAGCGGTTAACAGGAAGTCCAGGCCCAGAACCACCAGGGCAGAATAAACAACGGTACGGGTGGTTGCCCGGCTGACACCTTCAGAGGTCGGAATACAGGAATAACCTTCATAAACCGCAATCCAGGTGGTTACAATGCCAAAGGCAAAGCTTTTTATAACCCCGTTAACAATATCTTCATTAAAATCAACCTTGGCCTGCATCTGTGACCAGTAGGCTCCACTGTCAACGCCCAGCATATCCACGCCCACCAGATAACCGCCAAAGACCCCTACCGCACTAAACATAGCCGCAAGTAAAGGCATACTAATAATGCCTGCCAGTAACCGAGGTGACAAAATACGGCTAACTGGGTTGACCGCCATCATTTCCAGACCGGATAATTGTTCTGTCGCTTTCATTAAACCAATTTCTGCGGTTAAAGCAGAACCTGCACGGCCTGCATAAAGCAGCGCAGTAACCACTGGCCCCAGCTCTCTAACCAGAGACAAAGCCACGACCACCCCCAGGGATTCTTCAGCACCAAAATCAACCAGAGTGTTATAGCCCTGCAAGCCTAGCACCATACCCACAAAAAAACCGGATACAATAATAATGAGCATGGAACGCACACCCACAGAAAATAACTGCTGAACCACCAGACCAGGACGGGGAATTAACGTCGCAAATCCTATTACGGCCTGAATAAAGAGCAGTACTTCTCTACCAAAACGGGCAAAAAAGTCGATGGCATTTTTACCAATCTTTGCAAACCAGTCAAACATATTGATTATTCAGCTTTCCAGTTAAATTAATGTTACGGGGACTCATTATTTATCTTAATTAATACTCGGCCAGTAAATCTTCTTTATAGGGTAATGCCTGATAATGAAACGGTACCGGGCCATCGGCTTCACCATGCATAAATTGTTTGATCCAGGGTGAATCAGATTTATCAATTTCTTCCGGACTACCATGACCCACCACTTTACCCTGAGAAATAATATAAATTTTGTCAGCAATAGCCATGGTTTCCTGAATATCATGGGAGACAATCACACTGGTTAAGCCCAGCGCTTCATTCATAGAACGAATCAATTGCACCAGTACCCCCATTGAAATAGGATCCTGACCAGTAAAGGGTTCATCATATAGAATCATTTCCGGATCCAGTGCAATCGCTCTGGCCAGTGCCGCACGTCGAGCCATGCCGCCGGAAAGTTCACTGGGCATTAAATAACGTGCACCACGCAAACCAACGGCCTGAAGTTTCATTATCACCAGGTCACGAATCATTACTTCCGGTAAACGCGTGTGTTCTCGTAAAGGAAAGGCAATATTGTCAAACACGGACATATCCGTCAGCAAAGCACCACTTTGAAACAACATGCCCATTTTTTTTCTGGCTGCATAGAGTTTTCGGGTCCCCATAGCAGGAATGTTTTCGCCATGAAAATGAATAGTACCCTGCTGAGGTTTAATCTGACCACCAATCAATTTTAACAGGGTGGTTTTACCGGTACCACTTGGACCCATAATGGCAGTAATTTTTCCTTTGGGAATATCAATATCAACACCCGTAAAAATCTTTGAAAGTCCGCGCGAAAAATGCATCCCTCGGATTTCTACCAGATTGTCGTCAGTTGCCGGCATAAACTTTGAAAAGCCCTTTCATTCAGGTTAACCTGCCAGTCAGGTAAACAAGCGCAGAGTATAGCAAAAGAAACATTCAATCTCTATAGCATTGCTATTGCACTATGTTTCATCATGGTTTCATCATGTTTCAAAATGTATTATTTAGTATCGATAGCTCAAAAAGGCTTATAAAATACATGTAAGTTAATTCTTACAGCATTTTTTTATATATTCCTACAAACAGCGCTCTTATCTGCTGACAAGTTAATTTTTTTTCTTTCTTATAATAATTTACAGGTTAAGCAATTAAGCTGACCCGATAAAGACATAAATTTAAGGAGAAAATTATGAAATTACAGCAACCTTTTAAAGCTATTATTCTGGCCGCATCAATTCTTTTTTCAAATGCTCTATTTGCCGGAGAAATTAATATTAACAGCGCTGATGCACAGACCATTTCTGACAACCTCAATGGTATCGGTCTAAAAAAAGCCGAAGCTATTGTCACCTGGCGTACAGAAAATGGGGAGTTTAAGGAACTTGCTGAACTGCAGCAGGTAAAAGGTATTGGTATCAAAACACTGGAGAAAAATAAAGAAAATATTAAGTTTTAAAAATTATAACGTGCTTGTCATGGGGTTAGAAATCTTAATTAAAGAGATTTAACCCTGTGATACACATCAAATTCGAGTATAGCTGAAAGCTCAAGAGTGCTGCTATCCCAGGCAAAATACGCAAAACTCACTAAAGTTAATTACATATTTTTCTTACTTCCTGCTCAGATAAGCCCGTAATCTGACTAATCATTGCAATATTCAACCCGGCAGCATGAGCTTTAAGTATTATTTCCATCTGACTTTTTTCAATACCTTTTTCAATACCTTTTTGAATGCCTTTTTCCCAGCCAATTTCGTATGACGGCAATTCTTCCAGTTTAAAGTCTGATATCATTGATTCTTCCTCTTTAACCAGTGTTGTTAAATCCCGATTTTGTGACAAAATTTCCAGCATCAACACACATTCACGATAGTGGGATTCATCCTGTTGTGTCAATACGGCTATTCGCTGCAATATTTGTCGAACCAGCCTGCGTTTGTCCCGATCTTTAAAATCGCATAAAATTGCCAGAAGTACAGCTCGCGGATCATTCTGCTTTAAAAACACAGAACAATCTATCTGCTGCATATCAATAGTATGATACTGGTAAAAATGCTTCTTTCTATTAATGCCTGATGGCATAGCTAATGGCGCTTTACCAATATAAACCAGGTATTGTATTACCTCATAGCCCGGCCAGTTCAGGGCAATATCTGTATAATAACGCAACATTCGCAAGGGCATATTGCTCTGGTTATTATTTTGGACTTCCAGATGGAGAATAAATTCCTTTTTGTTTTGTTGAGCCTTAACAACCAGATCGGCTCGTCTATCCTCAACTCTTTGCGTCTCTGTATCCAGAAGTTCAGCGCTATCCAGTGGCATATCAAGAAGATAACGCGCCATATCCAGCACAATCGCTTTCAGAATGTTTTTTGATGTTATATCCTTATAACCCATCCTTATAACCCATTGTCTTATAACGGCCTGTTCGGTATTAATTGTAGCACAGGTTAATTTTTACTGTTACTTAAGCAAGACTACCTTATTAATGTACAACATTCAATATAATAAAGAAAATATTAAGTTTTAAAAAGGTCTAATGTGTTTATCAAAGGCTCAGGGTAAATTAAAAGTAAATTATCTGAGCCTTTAATTTCATAATCTTGATTCTTATTATCTCTAAGCCTATGATATTAGAATATGAAAGTTTCAAGTCTAAAATCCATATTATATGCATTAAACCATAAACAAATAAAATATCTTATTGTTGGCGGGGTTGCTGTAAATATCCATGGTTATCAACGCCTGACCCATGATCTCGATCTTGTTATTCAATTAATACCTGAGAATATTCTTAATGCTCTTAGTGCATTAGAACAGTTAGGTTATTTTCCAGCAATTCCTGTTAACAAAACACAATTTGCCGATCCAGAAATCCGAAAACAATGGATTTCAAATAAGAATATGGAAGTATTATCACTGATAAGTTAACTTCACCCGGAAACTACTTTAGATATTTTTATTACTGAACCTTTTAATTTTGATGATGAATATCTTAATTCTGAAGCAGTTCAGTTAGATCAGGATTTATCGGTTCAGGTAATTGCTATTCAAACATTAATATCAATGAAAGAAAAAGTCGCCCGCAACAAAGACAAAGACGATATTCAACACCTTAGCTGGATCTTAGATGAAAGAAAAAATGAACAATAAAATAAAACCCGACTGGAAATATGGCTCATGGGAAGGCAGCCGGATTTTGCAGCTAAAGATTTCACTTAAATTGACTGCTCGACAACGTTTCGAAGCTCTTGAAGAAATAGCAGAGACCTCCACATGGTTAACGGGTCATAGAAAAAAATCAATTCAGAAGTTTAGAGACAGTTAATTTATTGCAAAAATCAATGGGGTCATGAAATCAAAAAATCAATGGGGTAAAAATCAATGGGGTCAAAAATCAATGGGGTCAGATAAATTGAAATTATTTTTATACCCACTATAATCTTTAGTTAACTAAACAAACATATTAAAAGGATTTTATATGGCACGTTTACCACGACTTAATTTACCGGATATCCCGCAACATATTATTCAGAGAGGTAATAATCGTCAGGCATGTTTTTTTTCAGAACAGGATTACATTGTTTATCTCGACAAACTAAAAGAATATAGTCAGCAGCATAATGTATCTATTCATAGTTATGTATTAATGACCAATCACGTCCATTTACTTCTGACACCTTCAAAAACTAATAGTGCCAGCCTGCTTATGCAATCCTTAGGCCGATATTACGTCCGATATATTAATCAAACTTATGGGCGAAGCGGAACGCTATGGGAAGGACGTTATAGATCGACCATTGTTGACAGTGACAACTATTTATTAACAATCTATCGTTATATTGAATTAAACCCGGTTCGGGCAAAAATGATTAACCACCCTGCGGAATATCCCTGGTCCAGTTACAGGAAAAATGCATTGGGAAAGCAAATTGAACTTATCACTCCACACGAGCACTACCTGGGACTGGGTAACAATAACCTTGAAAGGCAGGAAAACTATCAATTATTATTTGACAAAAAAATTCCCGATTATACTTTACAGGAAATACGTGATGCTACTAACAAGGCCTGGGTATTGGGAAATAAAAATTTTAAACAACAAATTGAAAAAGAAACAGGAAGGCGTACAAGCTATTTAAAACGAGGGGGTGATAGAA
>JALSUJ010000155.1 GCA_027071355.1 Gammaproteobacteria bacterium
ATGCAACAGCGTATGCTGCCAGTCTTGATGAAAGTCTTCTTGAATTACAGAAAGAATGGGCCATTGCTAATTACCAGACCGACGATTCAAAAACTGAAAAAGCCTTTGAAGATCTGACAGCTAAAGCAGAAGAGCTGGTCAAAGCTTTTCCTGATAAAGCAGAACCGTTGATATGGAATGCCATTATAGTCAGTTCCGATGCCGGTAAAAATGGTGGACTGGGAGCATTAGGTAAAGTTAAAAAAGCACGCGAATTACTATTGGCAGCAGAAAAAATAAATCCTGATGCCCTGCATGGTTCAATTTATACTTCCTTAGGCAGTCTGTACTATCAGGTACCCGGCTGGCCTTTAGGTTTCGGTGATGATGAGCAGGCTGAAAAATATCTGAAAAAAGCCCTGGCCATGAACCCTGACGGCATTGATCCTAACTATTTTTATGGTGATTTTTTAATTGAACAGGATCAGTATGATGAAGCCAGAAAGTATCTTAACAAAGCGTTAAATGCCGCCGATCGTCCAGCTCGCCCTATTGCAGACAAAGGTCGTAGAGCAGAGATACAGGCTAAGTTAGAGAACATTAAAAACAAATAAAGTATCTGTCTGTAAGGGTAATAAAATGAGTAAGCTCAAAGCACAACGTATTATTCTCACCGGAGCAACCGGTGGTATTGGTGGCGAAGTTGCCAGACAATTACTGGCTCAGGGAGCACGGGTTGGTCTGGTTGGACGTTCTGCACAAAAACTGCAGCAGTTAGGTAATGAACTCGGTGATAATAATATCAGTCTTATTGCGGCGGATATTACCAGTGCTGAAGGCCGGCAGAAAATTGTCGATCAGATGCAGGAATCTTTTGGTGGATATGATATTTTGGTTAATAGCGCAGGTATCATGGATTTTACCTCGTTTCTGGATCAAAGTGATGAACGTCTGGAAGCGGTCTTTCAGACTAATATTATCGCTCCCATGCAATTAACAAAAAAAGTATTGCCTTATATGCTGGCGCAAAATAAAGGACAGATTGTTAATGTAGGCTCTATTTTTGGCTCTATCGGTTTTGCCTGGTTTACTTCTTATTCCACCAGTAAGTTTGCCCTGCGCGGTTTTTCTCAGGCTTTGAGGCGTGAACTGGCAGAAACACCGGTTAAGGTTACTTATATTGCTCCCCGGGCAGTAAAAACGGCATTAAATTCCGGAGCGGTGTATAAAATGGCAGAAGAAGTTAAAATGAATATGGACAGCCCGGAATACGTAGCAAAACAGATTGTTCGTTCTATTGTTAAACAGGATAAAGACCGTTATCTGGGATTCCCTGAATCACTTTTTGTACGGATAAATGCACTTATCCCCGGACTGGTTGATAAAGCAACCCGGGGACAGAACAAAATTGCCAAAAAATACATATCCTAGTAAAGTATGCCTGAACTTGTTTATGTTTTCAGGAAATAAAAACTATGCAAATATTACTGGTGGAAGATGATCTCTCTCTTGCCGATGGTCTGCAACAGGCTTTAAAACAGGAAGGTATCACCGTTAATCACGTTGCCAGGGGGCAGGAAGCTCTGCATGTTGTTAAGAGTTTTCCACCGGATATTATGATCCTGGACCTGGGACTGCCCGATATGGATGGCATAGAGGTAGTCTCAAATCTGCGGAAAGAAAAAATCACTCTTCCTATTCTTATCCTTACTGCCCGCAATTCGGTGGAAGATAAGGTATCCGGACTGGATGTCGGTGCGGATGATTATCTGGCCAAACCTTTTGAAATGCCTGAATTACTGGCTCGGATTCGGGTACTTGAACGACGCATCAGTACCACAAAAGTCTCCAACAATATAGAGGTAGGCACGGTTTCTCTGGATCCTAAAGCCATGCAGGTTATGGTTAATAATCAGGACATTACACTGTCCAAATCAGAATATATGTTACTTAAAGCCCTGCTGCAAAATGCCGGGCGTATTCTGACTCGTGACAACATGGAATCTCAGCTTTATAGCTGGGGAGAAGAGGTCAGCAGTAATACCCTGGAAGTACATATCCATCATCTTAGAAAAAAAGTGGGTTCCGATTTTATTAAAACGGTTCGAGGGGTAGGGTATACGGTTAACAAAACATGAACTCGATCCGAAACTTTCTGATCACAGTGATCCTGTCAACAATTACACTGGTGGTGTTTCTGTCTGCCTTGAATGGTTATCGTGATAGTATGAGTAAGGCCGAAGAACTGTTTGATATGGCACTTGTGGACAAGGCCAATTTATTATCCATAGTATTTTCCCTGTTTAATAGTAATGAGCACTATCAGACATTAAAAAAATCAGAAGTCATAAATCTCATGCAGGCCAACCATTCGGAAATTAAGGGCAATGATGTATTTTTGTTTCAGATCTGGCAGGATAATAACTTATTGCTGCGCTCATTACAGACACCGGAGCAACCCATTAGTGACTTTAAGAGTGGTTTTCAAACTAAAAATATAGCCGGACATCGTTGGCGAGCTTATGCTTTTTATAATGATAAAGCAAATTTGTGGATATTCACTGCTGAGCGTATTGATATTCGGTATGTGCTGGCAGAAAATATTATTTTAGAAACTATTTTGCCGGTTATTATTATGCTGCCGCTATTAGGTGTGCTGATCTGGATACTGATCAGTTATGGTTTATTACCATTAAGAAAACTGGCTCGTGCCTTAGGAAATAAAAAGGCAGATGATCTTAGTCCTTTACCCATTGAACAGCAACCGCTGGAATTAATTCAGGTGGTAAACTCTACCAATGACCTGCTGCAAAGACTTAAAGACTCATTTGTAAGGGAAAAACGTTTTGCTTCGGATGCTGCACATGAATTAAGAACACCCATTAGTGCTATAAAAGTTCATTTGCATAATCTTTCTCATATCTTGCCGAAAGATAATCATAGTTTTAAACAGTTAAATGATTCAGTTAAGCGGATGGGACATCTGGTGGAGCAGATTTTAAATTTAAACAGAACGTCATCTGATCAATATATATCTAAATTTACCGAAGTCGATCTGTATCATATAGCTCAGGAAGTTATTGCCCGAGAATACACACAGTTTGCAGACAAAAAGCTGCAAATTGAACTGGAAGGAGAAAGTGTTAAAATCAATGGTGATCCTTTTGCACTTGATGTGTTATTACAGAATTTACTTTCCAATGCCTGTAAATACAGTAGGGAAGGTGATTTTGTGCGGGTAACTATTAATACGCGTATTGACGCTGTTGAACTTAAGGTTGAAGATTCCGGCCCCGGTGTTCCTGAAAATCAGTATGGACGATTATTTGATCGTTTTTATCGTTTACATGGTGATCGACATAATTCGGGAACCACTGGCTGTGGTCTGGGGCTCGCCATTGTACAACAGATTGCTGAATTACATCATGCCAGAATAGCACTGGGTCATTCTGCTTTTTCAACAGGTTTATCTGTCAGAGTAATCTTTAATAGAGAAGAGCACCATGAGACTTAATTTTTTAATAAAGGCTCTTATCAGTCTTGTTTTATTAGTTTCAGCAGGTAAACGGGTTTTAGCAGCAACACCTGTTATTGAACTGGAAATTAAAAATCATCTTTTTATACCATCGGAAATAGCCATTCCTGAAAATACCAAAGTAAAACTCATTATATATAATCGAGATGAAACTGATGAAGAATTTGAAAGTTATGAACTTAACCGCGAAAAAGTAATTATAGGAAATAGCAAAGGTGTTATCTTTATCGGACCGCTGCCTGCAGGAG
>JALSUJ010000156.1 GCA_027071355.1 Gammaproteobacteria bacterium
TTTATGCGTGGTGGGCTGGCTGAGTGGCTGAAAGCACCGGTCTTGAAAACCGGCAACGGGTTAAACCGTTCGGGGGTTCAAATCCCTCGCCCATCGCCATTTTCTAATCTCTGTATTACCTCTAAGTAATTAAAACTCTTATCTATTTATCTATCTTTGGCTGGCTCTGGCTTATTGCGAATAAACACGTTAAAATTGCTTAATCAGGATGAAAATTAGCGTGGTTTCAAAAAATTAACATTTCTCATTGTCTATATTTCTTAGGTACGTTTTTATGTGATACGGTGCATATTAAATGCATCTTATATCTGTAATAATGATGCAGACTGAACTATATTTAATCAGGTCTGCTTTAAACAGATGCAAGAACAATTAATTTATAACAGGTATTTTTTAGCAATCGGAACAAAATTCAAAAAAGCGACTATAATCTATTTTAAATAATGCACAGGCCATAATAACAATCTGCCTGGAGGGATTAAGTGATAAAAGTTTTACTGGTTGATGATCATGAGTTGGTAAGAACAGGGATCCGTCGATTAATTGAAGACATCAAGGGTCTTGAAGTGGCTGGAGAAGTTGATACCGGAGAAGCCGCCATAGAATTTGCTAATAATGAGCATGTTGATGTGGTATTAATGGATCTGAATATGCCGGGAATTGGCGGTATGGAGGCAACCCGTCGCCTTATTGCCAAAGATAAACATCTTAAAATTATTGTTGTTACAGTACACAATACCGAACCTTTTCCACAGCAGTTGTTTAAAGCCGGTGCTATGGGCTATTTAACCAAGGGCTGTAATATTGAAGAAATAGTCCATGCCATTAAAGAGGTTTTTTATGGCCGTCGTTATATTTCGGTCGATATTGCTCAGCAAATAGCCATGAATCTTCAGCCGGATGATGAAAATCCCTTTGATAAATTATCCCAGCGTGAAATGCAGGTGATGATGATGAGCATGCAGGGTATGAAAGGCCAGGAGATTTCTGAACAGCTTAATCTCAGTCCAAAAACTATTTCCACCTATCGTTATCGTCTGTTTGAAAAACTCAATGTCTCCAATGATGTTGAGCTGACCCGTCTTGCTATGCAATATGGTCTGATTGACGATTCCATCTAATACTTTACTGCATGTCTGAGCAACAATCAGAACCCGCCTCAAAAACAGATATGCAGGGACAGCCTGTCCCGGCCCCCAGTTTTGATATAGAGCATTTTTTACAGGAATTAACTACTAAACCCGGTGTTTATCGCATGGTAGATGCTGCTGGCATTGTTATTTATGTCGGTAAGGCCAAAAACCTGAAAAAAAGAGTCAGTAGTTATTTTCGTAAATCAGGCCAGTCGCCCAAAACTCAGGTGATGGTATCCCAGATTGCCAATATAGAAATACTGGTCACTCATACAGAAAGTGAAGCCTTATTACTTGAAAACAACCTGATAAAAAACCTCAAACCCCGCTACAATATTTTATTACGGGATGATAAATCCTATCCTTATATTTTTCTTTCTGATCAGGATAAATTTCCCCGGCTGGCGTTTCATCGGGGTGCCAGGAAAAAGAAGGGGCGTTACTTCGGGCCTTTCCCCAATGGGCATTCAGTTAAAAGCAGCCTGAATCTACTGCAAAAACTGTTTCCCGTGCGCCAGTGTGAAGACAGTTTTTATAAAAACCGCTCCCGTGCCTGTCTGCAATATCAGATTAAACGCTGTAGTGCGCCCTGTGTAAATCTGGTCAGTGAAAGCGATTACGCAGAGGATGTTCGTCATACCATCCTGTTCCTGGAAGGTAAAAGTAATCAGGTAATAGATGAGTTGATCAAACGTATGGATCTCGCAGCAGAAAAGCTGGAATATGAGCAGGCCGCTATCCACAGGGATCAGATTGTTAATCTAAGACGTTTACAGGAATCGCAATATGTCAGCAATGAGAAAGGCGATCTGGATGTTATCAGCATAGAATATCAACAGGGTGTGGCCTGTATACAGGTGTTTTTTATCCGGGATGGTCTGAACCTGGGCAATAAAAGTTTTTTTCCAAAAAATGCCCGCCATCAAACTATCTCGGAATTATTATCCGCATTTATTGCCCAGTTTTATATCAGCAGTGCAAAAACTGACCGGTTGATCCCGTCCCTGATCCTGGTCAGCCATCCCTTTGCTGATCAAAAACTGATCGCCACAGTTTTACGTGAACAGTCCGGTCATAAAGTAGAGTTAAGAGACAGGGTTAGAGGTGAGCGGTTACGCTGGCTGCAAATGGCTCAGGCCAATGCTCAGACCGCTTTATTGTCCCGTCTGTCCAATAAAGCCAGTGTTATAGAACGTTTTGAAGAATTACAGAAAGTCCTTAATATGGATACTCTGCCGGAACGGCTGGAATGTTTTGATATCAGCCATAGTTCGGGGGAAGCGACAGTCGCTTCCTGTGTGGTATTTGATCAATCCGGCCCATTAAAGTCCGATTATCGCCGTTTTAATATTGAAAATATTACTCCGGGCGATGATTATGCTGCCATGCATCAGGCATTAAGCCGGCGCTATTTGAGAGCCGCTAAAGGGGAGGGTAAATTGCCTGATTTACTGGTGATAGATGGCGGTAAAGGACAGCTTAAACAGGCACGGGATGTGCTGGAAGAATTACAGCTTAATTCGGTACAGCTTATTGGTATTACCAAAGGTGAAGGTCGAAAAGCCGAGCATGATACGTTATTATTGTCACAAAGCAATGAGAAAGTTATACTGCCCTCAAATTCAAAAGCCATGCATTTGATACAGCATATCCGGGATGAAGCTCATCGTTTTGCCATTACCGGGCATAAAACCCGCAGGGCAAAAGCCAGAAAGACCTCGCAACTGGAAAAAATCCCTGGTCTGGGCCCCAAACGCAGACAGGAATTACTCAGGCAGTTTGGTGGTTTGCAGGAAGTGACCAGAGCAGGGGTGGAAGATTTATCTAAGATCAAGGGGATCAGTAAATCTCTGGCACAAAAGATTTATGATCATTTTCATGGCTAAACCTCAGGACATTATATGGAATACACAATACCGAACCTTCTTACCTCATTTAGAATTGTGCTTGTACCGGTATTTGTTATGTTTTTCTATTTACCCGTTACATGGGGCGCACAGGTTGCCGCGGCAGTCTTTATGGTGGCGGCCATTACTGATCTTTTTGATGGCTATCTGGCTCGTCGACTTGGACAAACCTCAGCTTTTGGAGCATTTTTAGACCCGGTTGCAGACAAGGTCATTGTCACCGTGGCGCTGGTGCTTCTGGTGGATAAAAATCCCACTGATTACCCCAGTATTTTTATGACTCTGGCCGCAATAATTATCATCGGTCGTGAAATCACCATTTCAGCATTGCGTGAGTGGATGGCCGAAGTGGGATCTCGCAATAGTGTTGCGGTATCTATTCTTGGCAAAGTCAAAACAACTACCCAGATGACCGCTCTGGTCTGGCTGCTTTATGGCCAGCCCCTGTTTGGTTTTCCTCTGGTAGAAGCAGGCTTTGTTCTGCTCTATGTGGCTGTTTTCCTGACCCTATGGTCCATGATTGATTATATTTCTGCGGCATTGGTGTCCCTGAAAGACTAAAGCCCTAAAATCCTGAAAAAACCGTTGACATAAACTCTACACACGTTAAAATACACGCCATCGAAATAAAGCGGGAATAGCTCAGTTGGTAGAGCACGACCTTGCCAAGGTCGGGGTCGCGAGTTCGAATCTCGTTTCCCGCTCCAATCGATTTCAGGC
>JALSUJ010000157.1 GCA_027071355.1 Gammaproteobacteria bacterium
GGAATGGGTGGCGGTATGGGGAAAATGCCGTTTTAAAATAAACCAAAATAAATCCTGAAAACACTTTATCTACAGGTCGTTTTAGAGTAAAATGCCCGTCTTTTCTGAGCAGGCTTTAAGTGCGTATCAGAGATAATACAGTTAAAAGCTGATTATTACAGTACTTGAACAAATGTTTCCAGGTTTGTCTGCTAAGATACAGAATTTTTCTGGAAGTTATTGAATATATTGAGGAAATTAGCCTAATGGTTACTATACGTCTCGCTCGTGGCGGTGCCAAGAAAAGCCCATTTTACCAGATTGTTGTCACAGACAGCCGTTCTGCTCGTGATGGTCGTTTTATTGAAAAAGTGGGTTATTTTAATCCCATGGCTCGTGGAAACGAAGCCCGTCTGGAAATAAAATCTGATCGTATTGAACATTGGGTAGGTCAGGGCGCACAGACTTCTGAACGCGTTTCTTCTCTGCTTAAAGAGTTTAAGAAAGCAAGCTAATCGCTTATTTTTAATATTAGCATAGTAATTTGCCAGAGAATGTAATAACCAATGTCTGAAAAATCAGAACAGCTGCATATCCTGGCAAAAATTACTGGCTACTATGGTGTTAAGGGATGGGTTAAAGTTTATTCCTTCACAGAACCCAGAGAAAATATTGTGCACTACCCGGCGTTAAAAATCCGACGCAATAAACGGGAAGGCTGGCAGGATATTGAACTGGATAGTGGCAAGGTACACGGTAAGGGGGTTATCGCACATTTTACCGGTTATGATAATCGGGAAACTGCAGCCAGCCTGATAGGTGCCGAACTGGCGGTTTATCGCTCTGATTTTAAAGCAACCGCAAAAGACGAATATTACTGGTCTGATATCATCGGGATGAGCGTTGTCAATCTTGAAGATATTAAACTGGGTCAGGTAACCCGTTTAATAGAAACAGCAGCAGATGATGTTCTGGTTATTAAGCCGTCATCTGATGATGTGCAGAATAACAGCCAGGAAATTTTAATTCCTTTTGTCCAGGGACACTATATTAAATCAGTGGACCTAGATGCCAGAACCATTCTTGTGGACTGGCAAATCGAATGGAATGAAACTGAAGCAAAGAACTGATTAATCACTTTCTCCTCCGGGAGAGAGGTCAGGTGAACGAAAATTGGTTCTGCACAAATGTTAAAACGTATTGATGTTATTACCTTGTTTCCGGAAATGTTTGATGCCATAAAAGTGGGTATTACCGGCAGAGCAATACGTAATGGTTTAATTGAGCTGGATCTGACTAATCCCAGAGATTTTACCAGCGACAGACACAAAACAGTTGATGACAGACCCTATGGCGGTGGCCCGGGTATGTTAATGAAGGTAGAGCCTCTTAAAGACGCCATACTTTCAGTTAAAAAAAATAGCTCTGATAAACAGAAGACAGATAAGCAGACTAAAGTTATTTATCTGTCTCCGCAGGGACAACCTCTGACTCAGGATATTGTTAAGGAACTCAGTAATAACGAGCAGTTAATATTATTGACGGGCCGATACGAAGGAGTTGATGAGCGTTTAATAGAACATTATGTTGATTATGAATGTTCTATTGGAGATTATGTACTCAGCGGTGGTGAATTACCTGCTATGGTGCTGATAGACAGCTTGATCCGTTTAATACCCGGAGCACTGGGACATAATGAGTCAGCAAGCAGTGATTCGTTTTATGCGGGCTTGCTGGATCATCCACATTATACTCGCCCTGAAGATTTTGAAGGCGAACGGGTACCGCAGGTATTATTAAGCGGTAACCATAAAAAAATTGACCAATGGCGTCTTAAACAATCCTTAGGACGTACATGGCAAAGACGTCCTGATTTATTAGCTGATCGGGAACTGAGTGAGCAGGAGCAGCAATTGCTGCAGGCGTTTATTCAGGAACAGGATTAACAAAACAGTATTTTTAATTTTTAGACAATCCCTGGGTTCAGGGCCTAAGGTAATTGGAGCAAACGAATGAGTAAGATAATTGATGCTTTAAACGCAGAACAAATGGGACGTGAAGTTCCAAAGTTTGGCCCTGGTGACACAGTGGTGGTAAACGTAAAAGTAAAAGAAGGTGAGCGTGAACGTATTCAGGCCTTTGAAGGTGTGGTTATCGGTGTACGTAACCGTGGTATAGACTCCGCTTTTACAGTTCGTAAGATTTCTTATGGTGAAGGTGTTGAGCGGGTATTCCAGACCTACAGCCCAATGGTTGACAGTATTAATGTCAAACGTCGTGGTGATGTGCGTCGTTCCAAGCTGTACTATCTGCGTGATCTGCGTGGTAAGGCTGCACGTATTAAAGAAAAGCTGAGTTAAATTCACCTTTGAATTTTTTTTCCACAAAAGGGACACTTGTTTATCAGGTGTCCCTTTTTTCGTTTATGCGCTTATGAATCAACTGTCTATCGCTCTGCCCGTTAAAGACATTAAACTGAATATTCGCTATTCAGGACAACAGATCATGGCTGTTGATTTTGTTACCGATGCGGGAGTAACACATCCCGCTGACCGTTTTGCACAGCAAATTCTACAGCAGTTTGAAAATTATTTTAACCGGAGTCATTCAAATTTTAGTTTACCCTGCCAGATGTCTTCAGGCAGTCTTTTTCAACAAAAAGTCTGGCGGGCCTTGCAGCGGGTCCCCTATGGTCAGGTTAAAACCTATGGGACTCTGGCTAGAGAGCTGGGTAGCAGTGCCAGAGCGGTAGGTAATGCCTGCCGTAATAATCCATTTCCTGTTATTATCCCCTGTCATCGGGTTGTTGCTGCATCCGGAGTGGGTGGTTATGCCGGTGATACTTTACTGCGGCAAAAAGGTAAAATAGATTTTATGCAAATAAAGCAATGGCTACTGGTACATGAGCAAGCAAATACCGAATAGTGCCCAACTTGCTCAGGACGAACAGAGCATTGAACAGTTCCTGGATGCTCTGTGGATGGAGCATGGCCTGAGTAAACATACCTTAAGTGCCTACCAGACCGATCTTAAAGGCCTGTCAAAATGGGCCGCTGCCGGTCATGGCGGCGAACTGCTGGCATTAAATAAAGCCCATCTTCAGTCATATCTGGCGTATCGTCTGGCACAGGGTATTAAAGCCCGTTCAACGGCTAGAATGTTATCTACCTTACGGCGTTTTTATCAATATCAGATCCGTGAAAATAGACTCATAGAAGATCCTTCAGCCTTGCTGGAATCTCCAAAACTGGGGCTACCGCTGCCTAAAACTATGTCCGAAAGGGAAGTGGAAGCACTGCTGGAAGCACCGGATTTAAATGATCTTCTGGGCCTGCGTGACCGGGCCATGCTGGAATTATTATATGCTACCGGACTGAGGGTATCAGAACTGGTTAATCTGGATATGACCGATATCAGCCTTGCCCAGGGTGTAGTTCGAGTTATTGGCAAGGGCAATAAAGAGCGTCTGATCCCCATGGGGGAAGAAGCATCAGAATGGATCAGTCATTATATAAAAAATTCCCGTGGCGATTTATTAGGCCTGAAGCTCAGTGATAATCTGTTTGTTACCCGTCGGGGCAGTGGTATGACCCGGCAGATGTTCTGGGTGATGATAAAGCGTTATGCGGGTATTGCGGGTATTTCTGACAGTTTGTCACCACATGTTCTGCGCCATGCCTTTGCGACTCATTTACTTAATCATGGCGCGGATCTCCGAGTGGTGCAAATGCTGTTAGGTCATAGTGATTTATCAACTACCCAGATTTATACCCATATAGCC
>JALSUJ010000158.1 GCA_027071355.1 Gammaproteobacteria bacterium
CATCGATTTATTATAGGTTCTACTGCTTCAGGATAGTCTCTGATCAGTCGCAGAGCAATCTCATTGACCTGCGGGATCAAATATTGATCCCGGATCACATCCGCAATTTTCATTTCTGCCAGACCGGTCTGGCGGGTTCCCAGGACTTCTCCCGGACCTCTAAGCTCCAGATCCTTGCGCGCCACTTCAAAACCATCACTGGTTTCACGCAAAGTCATTAACCGCGCCTTGCCATTTTTTGAAAGCGGCTGACCATACATCAGTACACAGGCACTGGACTGATCACCACGCCCCACCCGGCCACGCAACTGATGTAACTGCGACAGCCCCAGACGTTCCGCATTTTCAATAATCATTAAACTGGCATTGGGAACATCTACGCCGACTTCAATCACTGTAGTCGCTACCAGCAGAGACAACAGCCCCTTTTTAAACTGTGTCATGACAGCCTGTTTATCGGTGGCTTTCATACGACCATGTACCAGTCCCACGGCCAGATCCGGCAATTGTTCGCGCAGCAGTTCAAAGGTCTGTTCAGCTGCCTGACATTGTAATACTTCTGATTCTTCAATCAGAGTACACACCCAGTAGGCCTGTCGACCGTTTAAGCAGGCCTGATGGACACGATTCAGGACGTCGTCCCTGCGCTGCTGACCCAGCACAACGGTTTCCACCGGAGTCCGTCCCGGCGGCAATTCATCAATAATAGAACAGTCCAGATCCGCATAAGCCGTCATCGCCAGGGTTCTCGGGATTGGAGTTGCGGTCATAATTAACTGATGCGGGTAAACACCCAACTCACTCTGCTGCCCCTTAGCCAGCAAGGACATTCTCTGATGCACACCAAAACGATGCTGTTCATCAATAATGATCAGCCCCAGCTGCTTAAAGCAAACCTCATCCTGAAACAGAGCATGGGTACCGATTACCATTTTGGCAGCACCATTACTGATGTTCTGCAGGGCTTCTCTACGCTGTACTGTGGTACTTTTACCGGATAAAAATACCACGCTCAAACCCAGGGAAGCAAACCATTGCTCAAAATTATAGCGGTGCTGTTCAGCCAGTAATTCAGTGGGAGCCATCAGAGCACACTGCAATCCATTTTCTATAGCGACCAGGGCAGCCATTGCCGCCACCACCGTTTTACCGGAACCCACATCACCCTGAACCAGGCGTTGCATAGGATGAGCCTGCTGCATATCCTCTGCTATTTCTAATACCACCCGCTGCTGTGCCTGAGTTAGTGTAAAGGGAAGCTGGCTTAAAAACTGTGCACTGTAATTTATTCTGGCTGTTTTATTAGCATTATTTTGTTTAAACAAACCCTTAATTTCCACCTTTAAAGGACAGGCCTGCTGTTGAGAGTGTTTTTGATAAGCCAGCTTCATACTCAGCTGATGAGCCAGTAATTCTTCCAGCACCAGCCGTTGAAAACTGGGGTCTTTGTTTTCATTCAGTTCAAAAACTGATTTTTCCGGCGCGGGTTCATGCAGATATAATAGCGCTTCAGACAAAGCAGGCAGAGACAGTTCATTACGAATTGACAGCGGGATAAAATCGGTCACCGGATGTTCGGCGGCATCATCACCGTATTGCTGTAATAGTGCTTTAAGACGATGGGTAACCTGGGTAACCGCATTGCGCAGCGCGGTTTGTGAGAGTCCTTCTGTCGTGGGGTAGACGGGTGTTAAATACTCCTCTACAGTAATGACCTGTTCCTTATCTATTATCCGATATTCCGGATGCGTCATTTCCAGCATTTGACGACCGCGTTTTATTTCTCCAAAACAACTCAGCCACTTACCCTGCTCCAGTGCTCTGGCCAGAGTTTGCATCTGTTGTTTATTAAAATGAAAAAAACGCAGACTTAAACTGCCACTGCCATCATTTATCTGACAGGTCATAACCGGACGGCGGGCATAATGGGTTTTACATTGCAGCAATTCGCCACGTACCAGCGCCGAGTCATTAACACGGACAGTCGCTATAGCTAATACCCGGGTTTTATCGATATAACGAATAGGAAGGTGAAACAGCAAATCATTTAAAGTAAACAATTTACGTTTTGCAAAACGAGCCTGCGCTTTTTCGCCAATCCCCTTAAGCGTAATAAGCGGTTGTTCCAGCCATTGGCTTGCACTGCAGTTTTCACCACCATTGCTCACTCATAACTCCCTGTTAATGACATGATTTATGGTTAATAATTTTCAGGATTACCCTGAGTAAATGAGTGGTAGACGACCAGCACCACAGGCTCACCGGTATCATCTATTTTTATTTTTTTATACACACCATCCTGTTCAACCACCTTACGGCAGGACATTCTGATTTTATAACTAACACACATTTCGCCCTGCTCATTAACCGTCCATTTAGAGGTAAATTTATGGCCATTCTGCATCCCTCTTAAAATACCATTGGGATCCACATAAACCGTCATCATTAGTTTACGTGAAGGTATTTCAGCCTGATAGGTGTTGCCGGAAAATAGTTTAATCACCTGTTCTTTATTAAGCACCCGTCCGTTGACTTCAGGACACTCACCATTCGTCCATGAAACCACTTCATGAACAGCACAGGCACTGCAGCCATTGCTATAGGTTTTCACTGAGTGATCCTTATGCAGACCACAGACCGGAGTATAGTCCATAGTACACATCATTGGACGAGGCTCTTTGCACTGTACTGCTGCAGCTTCTGAAGAAGAGTCAGTTTGTGCAGTTGAACAGGCTGTTATTAACATCAGTGCTGACGCTAAAAACCATCGGTATATCATAGTCTGAATCCTTATTGTCAATTTCAGTTTAATAGTTAGAGCTGTTGAGCTTTCATCTATATTTCAATAATATTATTTTCTTTTAATTCCTGTGCTTTTTGCTTTTGCTCATGCTGTTGTTTGAGCTGCTGATAACTATCCACAGCCTTTTGTTCAGACTCTATATACAGCTCACGCATGGCACTTAGAGCATCTTTCAGGGCTTCTGCCTGATCTTCGTATTGATCCAGTTCATTAGTCAGTATAAATTTATCAATTTTCTGAATAATAAACTGATAAGTATATTCATCTTTAATGAATTCAGAAAACTGACTAAGATTTTCTTTTGCCTGCGGGTTTTCAAAGGCCATAATGGCAACTTCAATCATCGCACCCAGTACTTGTTGTTCAATAGTATCTTCGTTCCTAACCGGCTGCGCATAACCGGGTATTATCAGAGACAGGCTTAATAAGGCACATAACAATACCGGTAAAATCGGTTTAAAAGTCAGTTTAAAAATCATCTTAATTACTCCACAGCCGGGTATAACAAACTATGCAATGCTTATAAACGCATTAAGGTGACGACCATATCCAGCATTCGTAAGTTTCTCATAACGTCTGCCAGATGAATTCGATCCCGAACTGCAATAACAAAATCCAGTGAGTATAGTTGATCTTCCCGATCGGCGGTATCCACATTTTCAATATTTGCCTCACTATCGGAAATAGCAGAAGCAATGGTAGCCAGAACACCTTTGCGATGTTCAACCACGACTCTTAAGGGAACACTAAACTCAGTATTAATGTCGTCACTCCATTCCACATCAATCCATTTTTGTGGCTGTTTATGGGCATCTCTGGTATTTTTACAGGATTTTTTATGGATAACAATACCTCGACCGGCACTGATATAGCCGACAATTTTATCACCGGGTATAGGGTGACAGCATCGCCCGTAATGTACCACCATGCCCTCAGTACCACGAATATCCAAAGCT
>JALSUJ010000159.1 GCA_027071355.1 Gammaproteobacteria bacterium
TGCCCCTGAAAATGTCGGTACGGCTGGAATGGACGGGGAGACTGCTCCTGCAGGGGTATTTAAGAATAAAGAAAGTACTACTCAGAACTTTGAGCTGGACAAAACCATCAGTCATACTAAACTGTCCACGGGTTCAGTGAAGCGTATTTCAATTGCCGTTGTAGTAGATGATAAGAAAACGGTTGCGGAAGATGGCACAATAAGTATGACACCTCGTACTGAAGATGAAATTAAACGTATCACTGAACTGGTTAAACAGGCAGTTGGTTTTAATGCGCAGAGAGGTGATAGTGTCAATATTATTAATGCCGGCTTTGTTGCGGCAGAAACAGTCGAAACCTTACCGGATATTCCACTGTGGGAACAGGCCTGGTTTGTACCTGTAATTAAACAGCTATTAGCTGCATTAGTGGTATTGTATATTATTTTTGGCGTCATTAAGCCGGCGTTCAGAAGTCTGGCCAGACCTCATAAGGAAGTGATTGGTGTAGACGGCCAGGCTGGTGCTGAAGGCCAGATGGCCCTGGCTGATGGAAGCGGGGGAGAACTGGGTGAAGAAGCGGCTGATGCATTACCTAAGCCGCCGGATGATTATGATGTACAATTAACAACTGCCCGGAAACTGGTTGTTGATGATCCAAAAATTGCTGCCCAGGTTGTTAAAAACTGGCTGGCGGCCTAAACTAGAAAGCACAGAATATTGAGAATATAAGCATGGCTGATGAAAAACAACAGGACTCAGGCGATCTGGCAGGTATCCAGCAGGCAGCGGTCTTTTTAATGTCCGTTGGAGAAGAAGAAGCCTCTGAAGTTTTAAAACATCTGGGACCCAAAGAAGTACAGAGTATTGGTGAAGCCATGGCCACTATTAAAAATGTGGATAAAGGTATGGCCACTGGAGTATTACAGAATTTTAATACTATAGTCGGTGGTCAGACCGCTTTAGGTATGGGCTCAGAAGATTATTTGCGTAATGTCCTAAATAAAGCCCTGGGTAAAGACAAGGCTGGCGGGGTTATCGATAGAATACTGCTGGGCAGACAATCAAAAGGTCTGGAGGCATTAAAATGGATGGAACCTCGCTCTATAGCTGAGGTTATTCGTCTGGAACACCCGCAGATTATTGCTATTGTGCTGTCCTATCTTGAAGCCGATCAGGCCGGACAGGTGCTTTCTAACCTGCCGGAAAATACCCGTGCTGATATTATGATGCGTATTGCCAGTCTGGATGCCATTCAGCCGGCCGCTTTGTTTGAACTGGATGAAATTCTGGAAAAACAGTTTGCCGGCAATGAGGGCAATATTCGCTCGTCCAGTGTGGGAGGCATTAAAACGGCTGCGGATATTCTTAATTTTGTTGATGGTGCTTCTGAAGCGGCCATTATGGAAGGTATTAAAACCGTTGATGAAGATCTGGGTCAGGAAATTGAAGACAGTATGTTTGTCTTTGATAATCTATCCGAAGTGGATGACCGGGGTATTCAGTCTCTATTGCGTGAAGTCTCGTCTGATATTCTTATTGTTGCTCTTAAAGGTGCGGATGAAGCGGTTAAAGAGAAAATTCTTAAAAATATGTCCAAGCGTGCGGCAGAAATGCTGCGTGATGATCTGGAAGCCAGTGGACCTGTTAAGCTTAGTGAAGTGGAAGACGCTCAAAGAGAAATTCTCAGTGTTGCTCGTCGTATGGCCGAATCCGGTGATATTGCCTTAGGTTCCGGTGGAGATGAATATGTCTGATCGTTCAGGCATGAGTAAAATTATTCGTGGTGATGCTCAAACGGTATATGAGCGTTATGAATTACCCAATGTTAAAACGCTGCATCAGCAGGAAAAAGATCGGGCCGGGCGGGTGACTGCTCAGCAACTTGAAGAATTGCATAAACAGGCTTATGAGGAAGGTTTTCAACAGGGTAAAGACGAAGGTTATCAGGCGGGCCTGGAACAGGGGAAAACAGAAGGCCATAAACAGGGGCTGCTGGAAGGTCAGGAAGAAGTCCAGCAAATCATCAGACGTTTTGAACAGATACTTAAATTTCTTACAGAACCGGTGGAAGATATAAATCTGGAGGTTGAAGAGGAATTACTGGCTTTAGCCATGGCAACAGCCAAACAAATTATCCGTCGGGAAATTAATGCTGATCCGGGGCAGATTATTGCTGTTATTAAAGAGGGAATTGCTGCTTTACCGTCCGGAGCAAATAAAATAAAAGTCTATTTACATCCAGCGGATGCAGAAATTGCCAGAGAAAATCTGAAACTGTCTGCGCAGAAAAATGCGGAGTCTGATAATATTGAAGAACAAATGTGGTCAGTGCTTGAAGAACCGGTTCTAACCCGGGGCGGCTGCCGAATTGAAACAGAATTCTCTCAAATTGATGCCACTATTGAAACCCGTGTGGCTGAAATTGCCGCACAGATCATGGGTAGTGAACGAGGTGCTGCTCGTCAGGAAGATGTTGAGCCAGTATCTGAGGAAGTAGAGGCTGAATCTTCTTCTCTAAAGGAAGAAAATGATGCAAAGTGAACGCTCAACTTTGCCTGATTTCACTGCTCAGTTTTCATTACAATGGCGGCAACGCCTGCAAAATGCCCGTAAAACTATCGAAAACCATCCAGCCTCATTAACAGTTGAAGGTCGTTTAACCCGTATGGTGGGTATGACTCTGGAAGCTGTTGGCTGTCAGTCGGCCATTGGCGGACGTTGTCTGGTGGAAGGCGTTGATAAACAGCTGATTGAAACAGAAGTGGTTGGTTTTTCCGGTGATAAACTGTATTTAATGCCTACTGCGGGTCTTAATGGTATTTTACCCAATGCCAGGGTCATACCCACCAGCAGTTCCTATCAGGTTCCTGTGGGCAGTATGTTATTAGGGCGGGTAATTGACGGCTCTGGAAATCCGCTGGATGGAAAAGGTCCGTTAAACAATATTCATACGGCTCCACTGACTGCAGAAACAATGAACCCTCTGTCCCGTGAACCGATTAATACGCCTATGGATGTCGGGGTCAGGGCTATTAATGCTTTATTAACTGTGGGACGAGGACAGCGTATGGGCCTGTTTGCCGGCAGTGGTGTGGGTAAGAGTGTACTGCTGGGCATGATGACGAAATTTACTGATGCCGATGTGATTGTGGTGGGTCTGATTGGTGAACGCGGACGGGAAGTAAAAGAATTTATTGAAAATATACTGGGACTGGAAGGTATGGCTCGTTCCGTGGTGGTTGCAGTACCTGCGGATCAGTCGCCAGTTATGCGTTTACATGGTGCCCAGGTGGCTACCAGTATCGCAGAAGATTTTCGGGATCAGGGCAAGCATGTATTATTGCTGATGGATTCCCTGACCCGTTTTGCTCAGGCACAGCGGGAAATCGCCCTGGCAATTGGCGAACCTCCGGCAACAAAAGGTTATCCGCCTTCGGTATTTGCCCGTCTTCCGGCGCTGGTAGAACGCGCGGGTAATGGTGAAGAAGGCGGCGGCTCTATTACTGCTTTTTATACTGTACTAACCGAAGGTGATGATCAGCAGGACCCCATTGCCGATGCTGCCAGAGCGATACTTGACGGACACATTGTATTATCAAGAACGCTGGCTGAAATGGGCCATTATCCTGCCATTGATATTGAAGCGTCTATCAGCCGGGTAATGTCCGAAATTGCTGATGAAGAGCATCTGGAACAGGCTCGACGTTTTAAACAGATTTTCTCAATATATCAGCAGAACCGTGATTTAATTAATGTCGGTGCCTATACCTATG
>JALSUJ010000160.1 GCA_027071355.1 Gammaproteobacteria bacterium
TTAGCAGTAAAAATAAAATAACGCCAAGGCTTATTTTAGTTTGTGACTCTGCAAGCCCCATGTGTCGGATTAATCAGATTTCTTCGACATGATATGTTTCTCATGTCGATACCGTAGATATAATTAGAGCCTACTCAAAAAGTAAAATATCAGCATAAACAATAAGATAGTCTTGTTTATGTTATAATAAGTGCACGAAAACCAGCCATATCATCACAAAAAGCGTGCACCATGATTCGATATACCAGTGAAAATCAACTACCACTGAGTGGATTTGAAACCCCCTTCGAAACCGCACTTGAACAAAATAACCGTTGGGTCAAGTTAGCTCAAATCATCCCCTGGGATGAACTGGCAACGGCTTATTATTCAAGTTTTCACTCTAGCCATGGACGACCGGCAAAAGATGCGCGTTTAGTTATTGGTGCCGTCATCATCAAACACAAGCTTTGCCTGAGTGATGAAGAAACCATTGAACAAATCCGGGAAAATCTCTACTTTCAGTACTTCGTTGGGTTAAAGATGTTTCAAACAAAACCCATCTTTGCGCCCTCATTATTTGTTGAGATCAGAAAGCGCATGGGAGAGCATGTTTTTAAATCTTTTGAACAAAGCATCATAAAAGCAGTGAGTACAAAGCCATCAACAGAAGATAAAACGAATGATGATTCCGATGATTCCGATGATTCCGATGATTCCGATGACACGGACAGCGGACAGCGGACAAACAGCATGTAAAACTGACATTGCAAAAGCTACCCCCCATGAAGGCAAGCTCATTATTGATGCAACTGTCGCGGAACAGGCGATACGTTTTCCCACTGATCTGAGTTTGTTAAATGAAGCGCGTGAAATCAGTGAAAAAATTATTGATGAACTGTACCCGCATACAGCCTTACAGAAAAAACCGCGCAGCTATCGTGAAAAAGCCCGGAAAGATTATCTTGCTATCGTCAAGCGACGCAGACCGGGAAAGAAAACGTATCGCAAAGGAAATAAACAACAGCTACAGTATCTACGGCGCAACGTCAAACATATTGAAAAGATGCTCGATAGTCTAGCGGGCAAGGTTATTCCGTTATCCTACAAACGTCTGCGACAGTACTGGATAATACAAACCCTGTTCGCCCAGCAAAGAAAGTATGATGTATAAAAATAAAGTGCAACGTTGTGATGATCGAATCGTTAGTATCAGCCAACCGCATGTGCGCCCAATCATTCGAGGTAAGCAGAATAAGAATGTTGAATTTGGCGCAAAACTCAGTGTCAGCCTGACGGGAGACAAAATTGCCTGTGTTGATGAATGTCGCTGGGATGCCTTTCATGAAGCACAAGATTTAATCCCACAGGTTGAAGCTTATAAAACCCGTCATGGTCATTATCCAGAAAAAATTTTAGTTGATCCGGCTTATGGAACACGTGTGAATCGACAGTACCTGAAAGAGAAAGGCATACACTATGCGGGTAAACCACTGGGACGCCCGAAGAAAGTCACCGAAACAAATAAAGCACAACTCAAGCAAGAAAAACAACAACGTCATGACGACTACACGCAGCGCATACCCATTGAAGGAAAGTTTGGACAGGGAAAGAATGGCTATGGCTTAAACAAAATCAAGGCGAAGACAGCGAAAACATCCTATGCATGGATCAACAGCATCTTCTTTGTGATGAACCTGCTGGTATTGGCCGAGGTTTTTCATTTGCCTGGGATTATTGAGCACATTGTTGAATTATACCGAGCGTTATTCTGTAAAAAGGGGTAGTGGCTTAGTTTGAAATTCTTTTTTTGTAAGAACCTCTTTTCTTAGCTGGATCGTCTTTTACCAGTGCTGCAATATCTTCCAGTGACCACAAACGATCTGTAATATCTGCTTCCATTGCAGGGGTAACTTTCAAAGTTTTATGAATCCTACCAAAGTTATAATACATGTAGTGTAGAGAGATTGCATGTACATGGTTTTCTACTTTCTTACTGAAACCATTTGTTAGTCGTGTGAATCGGCGCATATTCATACGCATGGTTAGATTCTGGCGTTCTACATAACTGGTAGAGATATGCTTCTTATCAGGATTACCTACAACTGCGCTGCATGAGGCAGAAACAAATTTAGAAGGGCTATATCGTTTTTCACCACCTTTTTCATTGCCGTAGTATTTAATTAATCGACCGTAATCAATATCAGCACCAAAGGCTTCCTCTACTGCTTCCAGATACGGCTTATGTCCGTCTGTAGATAGTTGAACACGGTTAGCCAGTCTATCTGCCAGATCAGAGATAAAACGCTTTGCAGCATCCAGACCACGATTATCAACATGCCAGCAAGGTACAAGTTTAGTATGAGCGCAGATAGCTACCCACGTCCATACGTCCCCATAGCCAAACTCGTCTTGCTTATCTTCTGGCACGTTCTTTTTCTTTGAATAAACGAAAGACCAGATTTCATCACACTGGATACGCTTACAGGGCAGATTAACAAAAGCCTTATCTTGATAGTCCAGGCAGGCAGAACCAACGTCACGGAGTAATTTATCTACTGTATTGCGTGATACATCAGCGATTCGGGCTGTGGCACGTAGGCTGTTGCCCTCAACCAGTAAGCGAAGGATTTGAGCGCGTTGCTTAAGACTTAATTTATTCATACTGAACATTATACATGACCGCTTATGAATATCAATATTTAATTTACTATTTATCAAATGCCGCACATATTACTTGACAAATAAGATAATAAGGAGCAATGTACTTTACACTAAATCGTAAAGGTAAGCATTATGGATGCAAAATTAATTCTCTCCCCGTTCCTTAATAATGGCGATTATGAGGCTCTAGGCTCCGCAGTCGTTATGGGCTATAAAGCTTGTGATTTATTTATGGCGAGCAATACAGCAATGGATAACTTTATTGTGGGTATGGAACAAAGATCACGTTTGATAAGTGTGTTTGTTGACCACGCTCTTACTAAAATAGATGGTTTTAACTACGAAATTAAGCCAAATGCTGCAAATAATTGTAGACATGTGAGGCTCTATAAAAAACAACTAGCTATTACAGCTCATTTTTTGGGGAGAGGAAAATCTCCTAGAAAACTGCCAAACAAAGCTATTAACAGAGCGCAGCTATCAGAGCGAAATATGAGTTTGTTTCCAGATGATAGCGAGCGACCAGATATTTCTAGTGAGCTTGGTTATTGTTGGCTGCTCCATTCAGGATTTATTACACCACGCGAAACATCTTTAGCTATACCGACACGCGACCAGTCTAGTGTTCACGCTTTAACAAGCCTCCCACTAATTGATGTAGAATACTCAGCTATTGAGCAGGTGCGCGAAGAAATGACTATAGAACTAATTAGCAGAGCAGAACAGGCAGCAAATGAAGGCTAACTTCCAACCAATACGACTAACGCAGGCAAGGTCGTTGAAAATGTTAAATATGACTGAACTTGCTGAGCGCACAGGATTGACTAGGCAGGCTATTTCTCAATATGAGAAAGGCATGGCTCCATCTGGAGAAAAATTACGAGAACTAGCGAAGGCTCTAGATGTTTCTGAGCGTTTTTTTACTAAACCCTTATCTGATACTGAACAAAATCAACATGGAGTGCCTAGTTTTAGATCAATGACATCGGCATCAGCTAAAGCAAGAAAGCAAGCACATAGCTACCTTGAGCTAATGGCGCATATTTCAGGGAGCTTAACAGATTATGTCCGTTTTCCAGAGGTTAGACTCCCAGACTTTAATATAAAAGA
>JALSUJ010000161.1 GCA_027071355.1 Gammaproteobacteria bacterium
TTGATAACCTGGTAATGTATGAACTGTTTTTATGGTACTACAACAGCTACCAGAAACCCATATTCCTGACAGCGGGCAACCATGAAGCCTATACTCTGCCTTATGGGATATCGCCCAGGGTGTATTCAGCAGGCAAGGAGGGTTTGAGTTCAATGGTCAGGGGTGTGGGTAGCAACTATATAAAGGAACGGCAAAAACAAATTATTGAAGGCAATTACCTCTTTTTATCTGAAGAAATACGTCAAAAACTGCTTGAGCAGGTGGCTAACAAGTACCCTGATCCGGAGTATGCTTCAAAAGCTTCATTGTCACACAATAAGGATATATATGCCGATATTGTTAATATGAAAAAAGATAAAGGCTTCAATCCTTCAGACGCCCAGAAAGCCAATGAAGGCATACCAGCCGACCACAACCTGACCATCTATGAAGCCTGTCTGATTTATGGCAGGGAATACGACCGGGTGGTGATGGGCGGTTTTGTAACCGGTGACTATAACAAAAACTTCAACTACCGTAATCTGGACTGGTTCTATCATATCTTTACCCCATTGACGGATTATCAGTTTCGCTATGGCGAGCAGGCTTTTATCGGCCTGCAATGGGGTGATGATGAACAGTTTATCGCGCCGCAGCAGGGTGTGCTCAAAACCGAAGAAAGCCGCAAAAAACTCAGGGAAAAAGGGCTTTCAAAAGGTCTGTGGGGTTATGACATCAGTGGCGTGGGCGTACTGCCCCAGTCCACCGAGTCCATAACCACCGAACAAAAAGCCCTGATAGAACAGGCTGTGCAGAAAAAACCGGCACAAAGTGTTTTAATGAGTCATTTTACCTATGTCAACTACGCCCTGGACATTGCCCTGAATGATGAAGGTGCGGTCAATGTAGGAGATGACGGTAACCTGGGTATTTTTGACTATGGCACCTTTAACAAAAACCGCCAGTATGTCTATGATCGTATTATAGACACTACCATCAATATTACGCTTTCCGGTCACTCCCATCGGGCCGCTCTGTACCAGAAAGAAAAAGTAACCGACGAGTGGCATTTTTTTAAATTCAGACGGATGAATGACAAACTGATTGTTCGTTCAAACCCATTGCAGGAGCAGCAGTACACACAGGTGGATAACAGCCGGGCCCGCATACTGGTATCGGCCTGTGGCGGCCCTATAGCGGTACAGAATTACCACGGGGAATTGCTCGGCTGCGGTCTGGACTACCCGTCGGGCAGTTATATCAAACCGGACAAAACCGGAATATATACCGCCCGTCAGCCTACTGCCCGCCCCCGTTTTGCCGTAGCGCTGGATTTTATGGATATAGTGGGCAAAGAAAAACACAAAAACAAAACCGGAGTATTTAAAAGCATTCACAGCAGTGCAGATACACCTTTTGAATTTACCATGCGGCTGAACGACACACCCTGTAATATCCACAAACAGGACAAACGGGTACTGCCAGCAGAGGATTTTATTAAGGAGGTGAGGTTTTATGGGTATGTGTTTAAGGACGGCACAGCAGGCTCATTTAAAACAGAATTGTCAGTCAAGCATATAAAACCTTATCATTATTTATTAAAAATTAATTCTTCTCAATTAAGAAAGGTTTTGAGGGCAAAAAAAGATGATAAAGACAATGCTCTGTTTATGGAAATTCATTTTAATAATAAACTTTCCCAATATGAAGGTTATAAACAGTATAATTACGACTCGCCCTGGATAATACCGGTCATCATCACTAAAAACATCGTGCCCGCCGGACATCATGGACGAAATATTCTATACCGCCAGAATGGCTATAAAATTATCCGTCATCCCAAATATGGGGAAGTACCGGATTTTGAAAGCAGAGAACTGTACTTTGAACACATATACACGACAAGCGCTTAAAAGAAAAAACATCCTATACATTTTATTTATAAGCGGTGTGATATTAAGCGCCATTTGGACAGGTGAACAGATAATGAATGAATCCAGAAAAACTTCTCAGCAATGGTTATCCCGGCTGGGTAATACAGAAGCCTTTAATACTTATGCACAGGAACATCCGGTAGCACTTTACAGTCTGATTATTGATAAGCCGATGGACGGATTGCGAATAAATCAGGGTATTATAAACAAGGTGTTCTGGCGTTACACCACGGCAAAGAACAGTATTATTGAAAATGTAGAGTTTAGCAATGGTGCATTTGAGCGAATGGATTTTTCAAATACGGTATTCAGAAATGTCACCTTTAAAGGTTATGTTATAGCCAATTCAAAGTTTAGAAGTGCCACCCTGGATAATGTAAAGTTTATAGATACCATGCTTATTGATACTGATTTTAGAAAACTGAATAAAAGTAAAGTTGTATTAGAGCGGGTTGATTCAAGTAATGTCACCTATTCGCAGTCTGATATACAAATAAAAATACATACCTCAAAAATATATGATGGTTCATTTAAACTATTACAGGCGCCTTCATCCATTGAAATCACAGACAGTGAATTTGTCCGCACCCGTATAAACGGCAAACGCATGCAGTCCTTTAAAATGACTGATACCATGACCAAAGATGCCGGTATATCCACCCAGCTGGAAGGTGATGCCATAGTGGATGGTGGAGAGATTAAATCCTTTGGTCTGGGGGTGGGTGCAAAGAATGTGATTGTGCGTAATTTATCAGATGGGCATATAGGGGTTGCAGGTTCACATCATTCAGAAACTGTTTTAATTGAAAATTGTAAAAAAATGCGGGGCCTGTCAGTAGGGGTAGATGGGCAAATAAAACAGGTTAAAATAAGTAATGTAGATTCAAAAGAATTGTTTGTTCAGGCATCAAAGATAGATGTATTAGAGATAACAGGTAGCAAGTTTAAGGTTTGGGATTTTGAGGAAGCCCAGATAAAAAAACTGACTGTAGATAATGTCTCTCTTACCGGCACAGCCGATTTTATTGGCGCGGCCATACAAGCTCACAACCTAAAAGACTTAAAAACCCGCAAGTATCTGAAACTCAAACTGGATAATTCCAATATTACCCGGGATGACTTAAACCAGTAGGTGGTCGGTCTGTAAACCGTCTTGCAATCCTGATGGCTATACCGTTAGTTTAGGGGGTAAGACAATCCTAATAAATATTCATAAACAACCAAACCGGGATAATAATATCGCACGGTCCTTATGGCAAAATAATGAAAGGCGGCGGTACTCAGATAACAGTCGATAGCTCTAAAATAAAACTGATCCCAAAGGAATAACCATGGTAGACACCGAAGAACAGCGACTGGATATTATTAAATATTGTGATCGATAAAAAATCAATGGGGTAAATCAATGAGGCCAGAGTGCAATACCACCCTCAGTCCGGCCAGAATCCGAGCTTTAATGTAATACACCGCCTTAATTATCAGATTAAGGCCGGTTTTGGTAAAGCCGGTATGCGCGACTATAACTTTCTTCACCCCTCAGAGCGATTAAATAATGAGTCTCTGTCAGAATACGATACCGCACTGGAAGATTATCATTATCCGGGCGAATATCTGAGCCCCCGAGCCGGAAGCAGACATGCCCGCTTAAGACTGCAGCAGCACCAGAGTGAACGTGAAACTATTATCTTTAACAGCCGTCATCAGAACCTGCGTGCCGGCAGCCGTTTCTACCTCTATGACAACCCCTGCCCGGATTTTAACCAGCATTATCTGATCACCCGGGTTGAACACAGCGGCCAGCAGCCCCAGTCACTGGATGAATAC
>JALSUJ010000162.1 GCA_027071355.1 Gammaproteobacteria bacterium
ATGGAAGGCACCAATAACAAAATCAAAACACTTCAAAAAAGAGCGTATGGATATCGCGATATGGAATTTTTCAAACTGAAAGTAATGGCATTACATGAAACTAAGTACGCAAATTTGTGAAGAACCATAAATCTTATCATTTAATGGTCTATTATCCTGACCTGACAGCTACAGCTGTTGCTGAACGAAAGGATCTATTATTGTCTATTGGGGCTCTGGTTTTTGTATTTGGACTGTTACTACAGAAAATCCTGCAGCATATGCTTAATAAACCCTTTCTAAAATTACTGAATTCAGCTCAGCAGTTTGCCAGAGGAGATACCAGCACCCGTTTTGATGACTCAAGCACCGATGAATTTGGTTTTCTATCTCATTTTATCAATGCAGCACTGGATTCTATTGGACAGCAGCAGCGGGAAGTTCACCGTGCTCTGGCCAGAGCAAAACAGTCTGAACTGGCGCTGTATAAAGAAAAAGAACTGGCGGAAGTCACTTTACACTCTATTACAGATGCTGTTATTACTACGGATGCCGAAGCTAAAATTAATTTTATGAATCCGGTTGCTGAACGTCTTCTGGGCTGGAGCAAGGGCGATGCCCGCGGTAAATTAATCTGTGAAATTTTTCAGCTGGTTGATGAAAGCAACTGTAAGGCGATAGAAAATCCATTACAGCAATTATTAACGAATAAACACATTGTAGAACAAAAAGTGGATACTGCCCTAAAGCATCAAAATGGTGACTTAATCAGTGTTGAATTATCGGTCGCTCCTATGAGAAACCAGCAGGAACAGGTAATAGGTGGTGTTATTGTATTTCAGGATGTTAGTGAAGCACGCCATATGACCATGCAGCTTCATCATCAGGCTTCTCATGATGAGTTAACCGGTCTTTATAATCGCCGGGTTTTTGAACAGCGGCTTAAAGAATTATTAATGGATGCCTGGGAAGAAGAAAATGAGCATGTGCTGTGTTACCTGGATCTGGATCAGTTTAAGGTGGTCAATGATACTTTCGGACATATGGCTGGAGATGAACTGCTACGTCAGTTATCTATTGAGCTTGTTAATAGTGTTCGGGAATCTGATCTGCTGGCACGTCTTGGAGGCGATGAATTTGGTATTCTGCTGGAAAATTGTGAACTTGAACAGGCTGTGAAACTGGCTGACAGTATCAGGAAAAATATAAAAAATTACCGTTTTGTGTGGGAAAATCGGGTATTTGAAGTGGGTGTCAGTATCGGAGTGGTAGCAATTAATAAGACCAGTGAAAAATTATCGGATATCTTAAGCGCTGCCGATCTGGCCTGTTATGCAGCCAAAGACAGAGGCCGAAATCGTATTCATGTTTACCAGCTGACGGATGAAGAATTATCCAGGCGGCATAGTGAAATGCATTATGTAATGCGTATTAATAATGCCTTAAAAGAAGACTTGTTTATTCTCTTTAAACAACCCGTTGTTTCTCTGTTTGATAAAGAAAAATTATCTATGCACTGGGAAGTGCTGGTAAGAATGGAAAATTCCCGAGGGGAACTGGTTTCCCCTGATGCTTTTATTCCCGCAGCAGAACGCTACAATATGATGCTGAAAATTGACCGTATGGTCATACAGAAAACGTTTAAGGCTATGTCTAAAGGAGAATTTTATCGTAAGGGCTATAAACATAGAGTGGTTGGAATTAATCTTTCCGGTGATTCTCTGAACGTTCGATTTCTGGAATATATTAAAGAACAGGCGGCAATATATAAGATTAAATTTAATGAACTGTGTCTGGAGATCACAGAAACCATTGCGATTGCCAATTTGTCTACTGCTAATCACTTTATGGATGAATTAAAAATACTGGGCTGTCAGTTTGCACTGGATGATTTTGGCAGCGGCCTGAGTTCCTTTGGCTATTTAAAGCATTTGCCGGTAGACTTTTTAAAAATTGATGGCAGTTTTGTTAAAGATATTGTGAATGATGAAATTGACCGGGCCATGGTGGAGTCTATTAACCAGATTGGTCATATTATGGGATTGCGGACTATTGCTGAGTGGGTTGAAGATGAACAAACCTTATTGCTGCTGAAAAAAATGAAGGTTGATTATTCTCAGGGATTTTTTACCGGCAGACCAGAGCCTTTAAGTCAGTGTGATATATAGTAAAAGATGGAAAAAACCATAAATACACGGTATTATTAGCGCTCAATGCTCGATTTGTACGGGAGAGTGTGATGTTAAACATCACCACCGAAGGCGCAACAGACCCGGAAACGCTCAGGTTTCAGAACCGTATGAATTTTGGAAACATCTGTTATATCAATTGGTTATAACAATCCTCATTGACTCTGGAGAGAGATTTTTTATTAGTAAAATCCACCGAAGGGGCTTAAGCTCTCAGGTAATTGGACAGAGGGGTGAAAATAATTCCGAATCAGGCAATTATTTTCATATACAGTCAGAAACTGATAGGAAAGCCATTAGCTGATAGGAAGCCATTAGCTGATCGAAAGCCTTTAGCTGGTAAAAAGCCATTAGCCAACTAAAATTCCTGACTGAATAAATTAAGATTTCAGCTTATGATTACGGCTAAAATTTTAAATAGCAGCGATGCTCCCTAATATTAAAAAACTGATAATACCGGGTAAATTATGAGTACAGACTCACCACAGTCCAGTCAGCATTCTTCTTTGTCAAAACAGACTATCTCTGTAACCAGAGCTAATCGTGCTATTCCCGTTTTTGATCATTCAGACAAAACTAATGCTACTCGTATGCCCACCTATATCCGGCAGGCTTTAACAGAAAAAACTCATTTCGCTTCCACTGCAGCCAGTGTTCATGGTAATAAACTGGTGACCGTTTGTGAAGAAGCCCATTGTCCAAATCGTAATGAATGCTGGAATCGCGGCACCGCCACCTTTATGCTGCTGGGTGATACCTGTACTCGTGCCTGCGGTTTTTGTGCCGTTAAAACTGGTCAGCCGGAAGCTGTGGATACCACTGAGCCGCAGCGTATAGCGCAGGCGGTAGTAGAAATGGGACTGGATTTTATTGTACTGACTTCGGTTAATCGAGATGAACTGCCTGATGGCGGCGCACAAATTTTTGCCGATACTTATACGGCCTTAAGAAAGGATAACCCGGCTATAGGTGTGGAGTTCTTAACACCGGATTTCAGAGCCTGTCAGGAACAGGCAGTAGAGATAATTCTTCAGGCAATGGACGAAGCTCCCTATACTGGCCAGCCTGCAGCTCAGCTGATCTGGGGACATAATATTGAAACGGTCCCTTCCTTATATAAGGAAGTTCGTAAAGGCAGTAAATATGAACGTTCCCTGCAGTTATTACATCTGGCAGGTAAACTGGAAAAAGTAGAAACCAAGTCTTCCATTATTCTGGGACTGGGTGAAACGAAGGACGAAGTGCTTCAGGTTATGTGGGATTTACGAGCCAATAATGTCTCACGCATTGCCCTGGGACAATATTTAAGACCCACCCGTTTTCATCTGCCAGTTAAAGAATATTTATCGCTGGAATTGTTTGCAGAGTATGAAGAACTGGCAAAAGAACTGGGATTCAGCTGGGTAAAATCAGGCCCTATGGTTCGCTCTTCTTATCATGCAGAAGATTAAATAGCCCCTAAGTAGTGTGCATCCATTTATTGATGCACACTAGCGGCACAAGGATGTGCCGCTCATTTTTGACGACCGTAAGTCGTTGAAAATGGAGTAAAAGAAAAATCACACTT
>JALSUJ010000163.1 GCA_027071355.1 Gammaproteobacteria bacterium
TGCCAACCTGTTAAAGCCGGCCCTGGCAAGAGGAGAACTAAGAACTATTGCAGCCACTACCTGGAGTGAATATAAAAAATATTTTGAAAAAGATCCAGCACTGGCCAGACGTTTTCAACTGGTTAAACTCAATGAGCCGGATGCTCGTCAGACAATGATGATTCTGCGTGGTTTAAAACAGGGCTATGAAAAAAATCACGGGGTCTATATTCAGGACAAAGCGATTGCTGCAGCTGCTGAATTTTCGGATCGATTTATTTCCGGCAGACAACTTCCCGACAAGGCAATTGATGTACTGGATACTGCCTGTGCCCGCGTTAAAATCAGTATAACTTCACAACCCTGGATAATGAATGATATACAATCAGGAATGGCATCCCTGGAGCGCGAAATTGAAGCCATTCAACGTGATTTTGAAATGGGACTCAGTAAGGATAATGAGCAGGCAAAAGAACTAACAAAACAATTACAGCAGCAAGCCATTCGATTTGAACAGCTCAGTCAGCAATGGCTTAATGAATCTGAACTGGCAAAACAGATCCTGCAGTTACGACAAAATATTGAATTAGATAAAGCTAATACTAGAGTGAACGGTTTGGACTTTTATGATTCAGAATCGATCACTGCAAAAATTCAGGAACTGGAAAAACTTGGCGGTGAACTGAAACAACTGGTCCAGGAAAATTCACAATCAGATAAATCACTGGTCTGTTATGAGGTAGATGCCCGGTTGATTCGTGAAGTAATATCAGACTGGACAGGTATCCCTCTGGATAAAATGAACACCGAACAGGATGATGCGCTAAAAAATTTTGAATCTTCAATGCTGCAGCGTATTAAAGGACAGGACCATGCTATAGATATTTTAAATAATGCCGTTAAAACAGCCGGTGCCGGTTTAAGCAAACCTGATGCACCTAATGGTATTTTTCTTCTGGTTGGGCCAAGTGGCGTAGGAAAAACTGAAACAGGTATTGCTCTGGCAGATATAATTTATGGTGGTGAGCGCTTTATGACTACGATTAATATGTCAGAATTTCAGGAAAAGCATACTCTATCACGCTTAATAGGCTCACCACCCGGTTATGTTGGCTATGGTGAAGGGGGAATGCTGACAGAAGCTATACGTCGAAGTCCCTACTCGGTAGTTCTGCTGGATGAAGTAGAGAAGGCTCATCCTGAAGTATTAAATGTTTTTTATCAGGTGTTTGATAAAGGCCTATTAAATGATGGTGAAGGTCGGGAAATTGATTTTAAAAATACCATGATTCTGCTCACCAGTAATCTGGCATCAGAGATTATCAGCGATATGTGCAGAGGCAATAAAAAACCTGAATCCAGTGAACTAGTTGAAGCTATCCGTCCGGTATTAAGCCAGTATTTTAAACCGGCCCTGCTGGCACGTATGACTATTGTGCCATATTATCCGGTTCATGGTGAGATTATGCAGCAACTGACCACTCTTAAACTGGCACGAATTGCAGAACGACTGGATTTTGAACACAAGATACAACTCAGATATGGTCAGAATGTAATAGACCAAATATCTCACCGTTGTCAGGAAGTTGAAACCGGTGCGAGAAATATTGATCACATTATTAACCACAACATCATCCCGCAGATATCCACAAAATTGCTGCAGAATCTGGGAAGTGATAGTAACTATGAAACTCTGGATATTGATGTGGATGAGCAGGGTACCTTTCAATATCAGTTAGCCTAAATAGTGTGCATCCATAAATAGACGAATAAATTCGTCACTACAATTATTACTCTTATAAGTTATTGACAAATTTAGCTCTATCTGTGTAGTGACGAATTTATTCGTCTAAGAATGTCAATTAACGGATGGACACTAAAAAGTGAACGGGTCAACAGGACAGGGATTGGTCTTATATGAAGTCAGGAAAAACCACAAAAACACTGGAAGATTTTATTCATCTAACACGCTACCTTGCCAGTGAAAATGATATTCGAAAACTGCTGGGGGCAATCATCAATGAAAGTCTTAATATAACCTGTGCTGAAGGCGGTAAAATATATTTACCAGATGCTACCAAGAAATATTTTAATTTACATCATATTGGATATATTCGCATTAAGGACAGAAGCTATCAGGAAATTGATTTTTCATCACAGTTTCAATTACGTGAGCCTCAGATAAACAGGGTCTCATTACACCATAATGGAGTGATAAATAGTAATAACTATCTGATTTACTCCGCCATAACAGGAGAAATACTTGAAATCAATAAAAAAAATAACTTTTCAGCTTACGAAGTACAAGCGATACTAGAGTATGACCGCTGTTTTCTAACGACTACAGAAAATGTTCTCGTGATACCTTTATGTGATCATGATGGTATAATTATGGGGCTTTTAGAACTTTATAATTACAGCCATGAATTTGATAAAGGCCTGTTAAACGCCTTTACCTCACTGTCTGCGGTATTAATTAATAATGCCAACCTGGTCTGTCAGAATAATCATTTAATCAATATACTGGATGAAACTAATCAACAGCTGGAAACCGAAAATATCCGCCTTAAAAAAAATAGAGATCAGGTCAGTCAGTATGAAATAGTAGGTGAAAGTCATGCTATTAAAGCAGTGTTTTCCTTACTGGATAGAATTGTTGATTCAAATGTCACCGTTCTTTTACGTGGTGAAACGGGTACGGGGAAAGAAGTTTTTGCACGGGCAATTCATAAAAATAGCCATCGGAAAAATGAAGTGTTTATTTCTCAAAACTGTGCAGCATTACCTGAAGAATTACTGGAAAGTGAATTGTTTGGATATAAAAAAGGGGCATTTACCGGAGCATGTCAGGACAAAACAGGTCTTTTTGATCAGGCTGACGGTGGTACACTATTCCTGGATGAAATAGGTGATATGCCTGTTAATCTTCAGGCAAAAGTACTGAGGGTTTTACAGGAACAGGAAGTCAGACCGTTAGGAGGAAATATTTCTCATAAAGTTAATGTTCGCATTATTGCAGCCACCCACTGTGACCTGGAAGATAAAATTAAGTCAGGGCAATTTCGTCAGGATTTATATTATCGATTAAATATTTTTCCCGTGGTTCTACCCAGATTAAGTGATAGGGAAAATGATGTGGTTTTACTTATTCATCATTTTGTAAAACTATACAATGAACGGTATCAACGTAATATACTTAAAATTGCACCGGGAACTATCGATCGTCTCAGTCGATACACTTATCCTGGAAATGTCAGGGAATTACAGAATATTTTAGAACGTGCCGTTTTATTGTGCCATGACTCAATAGTACTTCTGGAAAAACATCTGCCCATTGAAATAATTGATGCAGTTAATAGTTCTGATATCGTCCCAGGAATCAATTCAATTGATATCTTTCCTAAACAATCATTGAAAAATATTGTTCAAAAATATGAAGCAAAATTAATAAAGAATAATCTTAAGGCAAATGACTGGAACCAGACCATAACGGCTCAGGTATTAAAAGTTCCCAGACGTACATTAGTTGAAAAAATTTCCAGGTTAAATATAGAAATTCCAAAATAAGCATGAAATTATTTATAAAAAAAAGTATAATAGCGGTTGTTTAAAATAGCTTGCTGATTATTTTAAATTACATATGGATATGTAAATACGGGTGTTATTAAAATGGATTTGTTACTTGAAATTATCAGTTATCAGCGTCACTCCATGTCGGCTGAGAAAATACAGTTTACCTTTAAGGCTTCGGGTGGAACCATTGGCCGAAATTCATCCTGTGACTGGTTTATTGATGACCCGGAACGTCTGGTATCCGGTTCTCATGCTGTTATTAGCTTTGAGAATAAGCAGTTTTATATTAAAGATATCAGTACTAATGGTTTATTCGTTAATCAAAAATCTATTCCCCAGGGAAATGAAATTCACCCGATCATTAATGGTGATTGCTTTACAATAGGCCAGTATCAGATACAGGCTTCGCTCATTGTAGATCAGAACCATGCTGTCTATAGTACTATAGCGAATAATTCAGCACCGTCTGTTGCCGGAGTACATCAGTCCGCTAACGTTGCTATTTTACCTGAAAGACATATACAGCAGCTGGATCCACTGGCAAGTTTTAATGAGGGATCAGTTCCTGGGCGTACGGCTGAACAGGATATATTAGCCTCACAGGATCCGCTGGTTAATGCTGTTTTAAATCCTGTACCATCTACTCAATCTTATTTTGAATTACCTGATGCCATACCGGAAGACTGGCATAATAGTACCGCTGATTTCAATCAGTCTGAAAGAAATAATTCTGTACTACATGAACCGCATTCTGAGCAGTTGTCTGCTCAGGAGAGTGCTTCGAAGAATGAAATTATTACTAATCAGAACACCAGGGTGGGTACTTTTGATGATTTTAAGAAAGACTTTAATTCTGTAAGTAACACACCGGAAGTCAGTCAATTAAATGTATCAGGTATTTCCGCTGCCTCTTCAATTCCTTTAAAAACTACTCTGAATTCAGTACAAAACAGCCCTGAGCGTTATAATAGCCCTGAACATAATCATGAACTAAATACCCATTACGAGCAAATTTTAAAAATAATTTTTGACACTCTTAATATTAAACCTGATGAGGTTGCAAAAGACCGGATACCTCAACTGATAACAAATATAGCTCAAATCAGCAAACAATCTATGATGGGTATTATGCAGGTTATGAATGCCAGGGCGTATCTTAAAAATGAATTTAGAATGGATCGCACTACAATTAAAACTGAACAGAATAATCCACTTAAGTTCTGTATTAATTATGAACAGCTGGTTCATTATATGCTGACTCATCCCGTTCCCGGTTATCTTGATAGTGAACAGTCAGTTAAGGAATCATTTTGTGATATACAGGAGCATCAAATTGCTGTTATGTCCGGTATGAAATCTGCTTTAATGTATATGCTCAATAAACTGTCACCGGATAAAATTCAACAACGCTCTGATAAAATCCTGAGTCTGACTTTATCCAATAAAAAAACCCGATACTGGGATGCGTATAAAGAATTATATGAAGATGTTATGAGTGAAGAAGATATTTTTAATCATATGTTTGGTAATGAATTTTGTCGCGCTTATGAACAACAGATAAATGATTTACATGAGGTACGTAAAGAACCTTCTGTGGAAAAATAAAACTAAACTTTTCTGGTGAATTTAAATAGCATAATCTGATTCGCTATTTAAATAGAGAAAATTTATCCAGCACCTCATTAGCCTCGTCCCTAAGGTCAAGGATTGCAGCGGTGACAATTATTTTCTAAAAGCCTCGTTTTTTAAGGTGAGGTTCTGAGTTTACAAAAGGAATTGATATGCAGTACTCCAGTCGAATATGGGCTATACAAATTATTATGGCATTAGTTTTAACATTAAATGCCTGTACCACTACAGAAGCTGTCAGAGAAATAATGGATCCCAAAAACCTATTATCAAGTAAAACGAAACTGGATTTAAAAATAATAGTGGATGCTGATGTTAATCCGGATCAAAATGGTCGCCCCTCTCCCGTTGTAGCACGTCTGTATTCGCTGGCATCACCGTCAATATTTGAAAATGCCGACTTTGTTTCTTTATATCATAATGACAAACAGATCCTGGGTGCGGATTTCATTAGAAAAGAGGAAAAAGATTTCCGTCCCTCAGAACAATTTCATGCTCAGATTGAATTTAATGATCAGGCCAATTTCATCGGTTTTATGGTTGCCTTTCAGGATATAGAACAGGCTCGATGGAGAATGGTGCTACCACTGGATCGTAAACAACACAATTATATGACCATACGGTTATCTAAAAACAATATCATACTGGAACAGGAGTGACAAAAGTGGTTAATGATAAAGTCATCTGGTCCGAAGGGATGTTTTTACGTCCTCAGCATTTTCAACAGCAGGAACGATATCTTGCAGAACAAAACAAAAATATACTGCAATTCTTTAATAGCTATAGCTGGGGTATTAAAGCCCTGTCTATTGATGAGCAGCATTTAAGCCTGGGGAAACTGCTTATTAATCATTGTCAGGGGGTTATGCCGGATGGAACCGTATTTGCAATACAGAATTCTGAAAAAATCCCCCTGATCCTTGATTGTGATGATGAAATTAAGGATGAAATTATCTATCTGACTTTACCGGTGAACACGGAAGGTAATCCGCAGGCAGATAAGCATGTTGTTCTGGATAACGAAAATAGTATTCGTTATCAGATTGAAGAGCTGGATGTGCCGGATAGCAATACTGGTCCACACTCTATTGCTCAGGTTGATATAGGAAAATTTTGCTTTAGCCTGAAACGGGATTTAGATTTAACCGGTATGAGTATTGCTCTGGCTATCTGCAAGATAGTTGAAGTGCGAGCAGACAAAACTATTATTCTTGATGATGGTTTTATACCTGAAACACTGGATTGTTCCGCATCGACTAATTTGATGAACTACCACAAAGAAGTTATCAGTTTATTAAATCATCGTGCAGAATCGGTTGCTGACAGAATTACTGAATCAGGCAAGGGCGGGACTTCAGAGATCACGGATTTCCTGCTATTACAACTGGTTAATAAATATGAAGCCATAATCAATCATCTTCTGGAGCTGAAATTATTACATCCTCAGATGCTATTTCAATATATGGTGGCATTGTATGGTGAGCTTTCTACATTCACCGTGACAGGTAGACGACCAGAATTTAAAGTGGTTTATGATCACAGTGATCTATCAGGCTGTTATGCCAGAATTATGTCGGGGATCCGTCAGTCACTTAGTCTGGTGCTGGATCAAAATGTCATTCAGATTCCACTACAGGAACGAAATTACGGTATCAGTGTCGCTACAGTTAATGATAAAAGTCTGCTTAAAACTGCTCAATTTGTACTGGCCGTTAAAGCCAGTGTAGCGAATGAAGTGGTACGCAGTAATTTTCCGGGGCAGGTCAAAATTGGCCCGGTTGAACATATTCGTGATCTGGTTAATTTACAATTACCGGGAATTATTATTCAGGTGTTACCCATTGCCCCAAGACAATTACCTTATCATTCCGGATTTACTTATTTTCAACTGGATAGACACTCTGAAACCTGGGCACAATTAACCAATTCTGGTGGTTTTGCAATTCATGTCAGTGATAATTTTCCTGATCTGGAAATGGAATTCTGGGCTATAAAACAATAAATAAAACAATAAAAACTTAAACAATATGGTTAAAAACTATGGATGATAATACTGTTATACGATTTCCCAATGATAATACCATTGTACGTCCTACTCCCGGCGGAAAAAGGCTGGTCAATGGTAAAAATATGCATGACAGGACACGTATAAATTTTCCTGGAGGCACAAATTCTGAGCAAAACAGAGCCCATCAGAGTCCTGCACTGTCATATCAGTCAGAACCTTTACGCCATTTTGAAACAGATGCTTTTAATCATAATTATCAATGCGCTTTAAATGATTTATTATTAAGTGCCGCCCATATAATATCAATCCTGATAAAGCTGTCAGAATCCATATTAAATGAAGATATCAATCAGCTCAAATATAAATTACAGGATGAGATAAAACAATATGAGTTAAATGCATCCGCAGCCGGTATTGCAAATGAAAAAATTTTACAGGCACGATATGTACTCTGCACAACACTGGATGAAATTATTGTCAGTACCCCCTGGGGCAGAGATAGTGACTGGAGTAATCAAAGTCTGCTGAGTATTTTTCATGGTGAAACCTGGGGCGGGGAAAAGTTTTTTCTGCTGCTGGATCGGTTGCAGAAAGAACCGGTAAAAAATCTGGATATTCTTGAATTGATGTATGTTTTATTGAGTCTTGGTTTTCAGGGGAAATTTCGTGTTATTGAAAATGGACGGGGTGAAGTAGAGTCTCTCAGAGAGGATCTATATCGTCAATTAAGAAGTTTAAAAAAAGATTTTAAGCGTGAATTATCCTTAAACTGGCATGGCATCAGTGATCCCAGAGGCGTTTTGATACGTTATGTACCATTATGGGTTGTAGCAGCTTTGTCCTGTGTGATTTTACTGGCTATTTTTGCCAGTTTTACTTATATGCTCAATCAATCTGCCACACCGGTAATGCAGCAGATTTCAGCGCTGGGTAATAATACACTGGCGGTATCGGAAAGCATAAATCGTAAAGGGCTGGATTCTAACAAGGCAGGTCATAATACAGATTCTCGAATATCAGAAAGTGATAACATACTTCAGTCCGAACATTCTGCAGAAAACAAAAAAATTCGTATGGTAAAACCTCAAGCGCATCATCAAAGAGAGGTATTGAGGATATATGATACTTATTCTGATAAAAGAATCCTGTCATTGCTAGTTTCAGTTGACGGCAGGAGATTTATATAATGAGCAAGCTAAAGGAACTTATTAGCACACGCTGGTTTATTACTTTTATAGGCGTTATAGCCCTTGCCATTCTTATCTGGTTTGTCGGTCCATTAATTGCTATTGCGGGTAACACCGTACTGGACTCAGAAACCTCCCGTCTTATAACTATTATGGTGTTATTATTACTATGGGGGTTGAATAATCTAAGAATACAGACTCTGGCTAAAAAACAGGAAAATGAGCTTATAGAGGGATTAAAAGAAGATAATCATAAACAGCTTAAGGATGCAGTAGATGAAGAAGTCAGTTTACTCAGTGAACGGTTTGATGATGCTTTACAGATTTTAAAACATAGCAGTAACTCAAAAAAAGGCAAACAGTATCTCTATGAACTGCCCTGGTATGTGATAATTGGTCCTCCCGGCTCAGGAAAAACAACCGCACTGGTTAATTCCGGCTTGCATTTTCCCCTGTCAGAAAAATATGGTCGTGAAGCTATTCAGGGTGTAGGAGGAACTCGAAACTGTGACTGGTGGTTTACTGATGAAGCAGTATTAATTGATACCGCAGGTCGTTATACCACGCAGGACAGTCATGCACAAAAGGATTCACAGGCATGGCAGGGTTTTTTAAAATTACTGAAAAAACACCGTAAAAGACGGCCATTGAATGGTGTGTTAGTGGCTATCAGTATACAGGATATTCTGACCCAGACTGAACAGGAAAAAATCGCTCATATTAATGCGATTAAAAGTCGTCTAAAAGAATTACACAATCAACTGAATATCAAATTTCCTGTATATTTATGGATCACTAAAACGGATCTGATTTCAGGATTCAGCGAGTTTTTTGATGATCTGGGTAGAGATGAACGGGAACAGGTATGGGGGATGACCTTTAAAGAACAGAAACAGAAGCATCCGGAGCTGGGAAATACCTCAGGTTCACAATTCTCGGAACAGTTTAATCTTTTATTAAATAATTTAAATGAGCGTTTATTATGGCGTTTAAATTATGAAAGAGATCAACCTCGGCGTAAAAAAATTGTTGAATTTCCATCTCAGTTTGAAGCTATTCATGATCAAATAAAGGATTTTATAGATCAGTCCTTTGCAATATCCCGTTACCATGAACGACCTAATCTGAGAGGTGTTTATTTTACCAGTGGTACACAGGAGGGCACTCCTATTGATAGAATTATGAGCAAATTAATGACTGCTTATGATCTGGACAGACCGGCTATTGCTAATAATCAATCATATGGAAAAAGTTTTTTTATAAAAAACCTTCTGCAGAAGCTTGTCTTTACTGAAGCCAATCTGGTTGGCCTTAACCAGCGCTTTGAAAACCGTATACTATGGTTACAGAGAATATCCTACGCTATCGCAATTTCAGCGGCAACTGTCAGTGCAGTCGCCTGGTCTACCAGTTTTACTTTAAATGAACGCAATATAAAGGCTGTTCAGGAACAGATAGGAATTTATAAAAATGAACTGGTCAGGCTGGATAAAAACAATTTTTATGATGTCAGTCAGCAGCTGATGCGTTTAACTTCCGCCGATCAGGTTTTTCCCGAGGATGAACAGGTTCCGCTTAGTATGCAATTAGGGCTGTATCAGGGTAAAGATTTTCATCAAAACATGCACCACGCCTATCAGGAGCAAAACAGACAACTATTTTTACCGGCTTTGCAGAAGCGTCTGGAAGAACAGATTCGTTTAAGCATGACACAATCAGACTATTTGTTTGAAGCTCTAAAAGCCTATTTAATGTTAAGCAAGCCTGAACGACTTGAAAAAGATTTTGTCATGCAATGGATGGAGCTGGACTGGTCAACCCATCTTACTGGAGAGGCAGAACTTCAAACTCAATATAAAACTCATTTAAATAATCTACTTAGTAGTCCTTTTGAAGCAATTAAGGTGGATACAGAACTGGTTGAAAAAGCACGAGCGGTATTAAAAAAAATACCCTTACATGTACAAATCTATAATCGCATTAAGAGTGAAGCAAAAAATGCTAATGATGAGTCCTTTACTTTTTCAGCGACGGTCGGGCCGGAAATGAATATGGTTTTTTCAGGAACTACAAAGTCCGTTCCTTATCTTTATACTTATGATGGATATAAAGAAATTTTTGTAAAAGACAGTTTTAAATATGTCACTGAAACAGCACAGGAAAACTGGGTTTTAGGCTCAAAAAAAGGAGATTTTACAGCAACCGATATTGCCCTGTTTAATGATAAGGTTAAAGCTCTTTATCTTGAGGACTATGCTCGTTACTGGAAGCAGGCGCTTAATTCCCTGCGGCTTAACGGTTTTACCACAGCCAGTCAGGCTATTAATCTTCTGACCCAGATAACCGGTCCATATTCTCCATTTCGGGGTGTTATAGAACAGGTAGCTGAAAATACCCGTTTAAGTCAGTTACCGGTTAATGCCAGGAAACTGAAAGAAAATAAATCGCTCACCTCTGAGCTAACATCTCGAATAAGTGGACGTACCGGATCTATGTTGAGAATGGTCAAACGTGCAGCAGATAGAAAACTAATCAATCTTCCTGATAAACCGACTGATATTGTTGAAAAACAATTTTATGATTTAAACCGGACTATAGAACAGCAAAACAACAGAAACTCTTATTTGAATGAAATTATGACGGCTCTGGCTAATTTGCAGGGTTATTTGAATAATATTTCCAGCACTATGGATGATGGTGAAACAGCCTATAGACTGGCCAGAAAACGACTAACATCAGGGGCGGATGATCCGGTAGGGCGATTAAAATTACTGGCTTCTCGTTCACCTGAACCGCTGCGAAGCTGGTTAAAAGATATGTCTAAATATTCCTGGGATCTGGTTCTTAATGAGTCCAATAAGTATTTAAATTCAGTCTATCAAAATAATGTTCTGACATTTTATGATCAAAGTATGAAAAACCACTATCCGCTGTATTCAAAAGCCGGCAGGGAAGTCTCGCTGGCTGATTTTACTGATTTTTTTAAGCCCAATGGAATTGAGGACAAATTTTTTAATACTTATCTCAGGGATTTTGTTAATACTCGCAGCAGACCCTGGACACTAAAGCTGTTTGAAGGACATAGCCTGAAAATTAGTCTTCAGGCCTTAAGACAATTTGAACGTGCAGATAATATTCGTCGGGTGTTTTTTAAAGGTAAAAAGGATTTTCCAGATATTAAATACAGCTTAAAACCATTATATCTTGACTCTAATATAGCTCGCTTTGAAATTAAGCATGGTGATCAGAAAGTTGTTTATCGCCATGGTCCATTGATAGCGAACAAGATGGTATGGCCGGGAAATACAGATTTTCAAGAAGCCAGAATTATGTTTGAAGATCTTAATGGGGACAGGGTTGCCTATAAAGAAGAAGGTCCCTGGGCTTTCTTTAGAATTATGGATAATTATGAGTTGAAAAAAACCCAAAGAGCTGATCGATTTATAGTTGATTATGTTCTTGAAGGTAAAAAGGCAGAATTTGAACTTATTGCCAATAGTGTCTCAAATCCATTCGGCCATAATTTGTTAAAACGTTATCGTGCTCCTCAGCGCTTAAATTAACAGGGGTATTATAAAATGGGTCAATTAACAGGTTTTTATGGCAAATTGCCAAGCAATGGTGACTTTATTTCCAGAAATCTTCCAGTGACATTTATTGAACCCTGGGATAACTGGCTGCAGTCTTCAATTGCTGCCAGTCATGAACAACTGGGTGAACAATGGCTGGATTATTTCCTGGTAGCCCCGGTCTGGCGATTTATTATTTCCAGCGGCAATTGTGGAGAAAATGCCTGGATAGGGGTGCTTATGCCCAGTGTTGACAGGGTGGGACGATATTTTCCTTTAACTATTGCTGCACATATCACAGCGTCTATAAAACCGATAGCTCTAATGGATGAATGTTCTGCCTGGTTTGAACAGGCAGAAGAACTGGCAATGAAGACACTTGAGGAAAATTTTCAACTAGAACAACTGGAAAATTCTATCATTGAGCTAAGTGATCCATTGCTGAAGCGGATTACGGATAATGATATATTGGCCGAAATTAATAAGGAAAAACGCTTTCAGGGACATTTTAGTATGGATCCGCTTAACTCGAATCCACTGAGTGCATTTCCGGCCATCAGTCATTATTTTATTGAACAGATGTTTTCAAGTTATAGTTTGTGGTGGACCTCTGGCTCAGAGGAAATTAAACCGTCCTTTCTGGTTTGTGAAGGCCTGCCGCAAAGTGATGGCTATGCATCCTTACTGGATGGCGTATGGGAACGAAATAACTGGCATGATATTAAATCCTTATTTGTAGTAGGTGATACACCTGCCTTAATGGGAATATGATATGGCAGAGATAGTAAACACCCTGACTAAACCTATGGGAATACTGGAAAGTGCTTTTAGAACACA
>JALSUJ010000164.1 GCA_027071355.1 Gammaproteobacteria bacterium
GATAAAGCTTGGTATGTCACTTAATGGTTCACCCAGATTAATTGCCAGAATAGTAAAAGGCTGATCAGAAAGATCTTTTTTTAAGCTGTTCATGGATGGCATTTCATGAACACAGGGTGGACACCAGCTGGCCCAGAAATTTATAAGCACAACCTTTCCCTGATGTTCAGAAAGTGATACCGGCCGATGCTCTAAATTATGAACAGTAAAATTTTGTGGCTTTAGTCTGCCTGTATAAGTACGCAGGGTAGCGGAGCTTTTAGCTGTAGTCTTATGGCTTAAATCCAGGCTGGAATTCGCTAAGGGTGGAGCTTTTCTGGCCTGAGTATAGGTGCCTGTCAGATGCATGGCCTGTATAATATGATGGCTTAATAGCGATGATGCTTTAAGTTCTGCTACGGTGGCATCATCACGGAAAAAGAAACGGGCGCGGATATTTTTTAAAACCTGTACAAACACATCGCTGCCGCCATGCTCCAGTGCTTTGACAGTATGATTTATGTGTAGCGTCAGAGTGGATTTGGACGGCAGATAGATAAATACCGGTATATTGGTGCTAAAAGCAATTGGTCGTAATTCACCTCGGCTGCCGGCAGTGGGGGTATTGATATACAGATTAGGTGAAATAAGAATAACTCCTGCAATTAGCGGTGCAGATTCTAATTGCCATTGGTGGACGGCTTCCAGTAATTTAGCGGCGCCTCTATCATTGCTTAATAGATAAATACGTTTGCCGGTTGTTTGTGCGTAATTAAATAATTTTACATAGGCTTGAGCTGGTATTTTGGCCAGGCTCGATTTCACTACCGGGAGCATCCAGCTGGAATAAGGATCAGCTATCCAGGTTTCTACTCCCCGTTTTTGCAGGTCCTGTGCCAGTGTAATTAAGCCGTCACGTATACCATATTCTGAGGGTAGAATAATCATCAGGTCCCTGCCTTTGGCAGGATAGGTCTGTACTTCAAGTTCAGAATCGTCGGATAAGGCAATAGTCAGAGGGGTTGCTGCAAAGGTCTGGACAGAGAATAGCAAAAACGACAGAAAAATAGTCAGTTTTGTAAATAAATGCATTTTAACCGGCCGGTTTGATTTTATGACCTGGAGCTTTTTTCTCAAGAGTCATTTGAATTAGGGGAATGATATTATTCACAGGGGAGACCCTTTCAAAGGCCGACAAAATTAACTGAGGTCGATTGGTTACTTCAAACTTTTTAAATAGTTTGCTTAAATGTAATTTAACACTTTGCTCTGAGAGATATATCTGTTCTGCTATTTCCTTTGTAGACAGACCTTTTAGTACCCATTGAAACACCTGTGCTTCACGTTTAGTTAAAATATCACTCAGCATTCGGGTTTTTTCCGTAGCAATAGTTTCCAGAATGTTTTCCATTTGCAAGGCATCCTGTGCCAGTTGTTCCAGGATATTTCGTTCTGCCCAGAGTTTGCCTTCATTAATATACAGGATGGCCTGAATTAGATGTTGTGCTGACATATTGGAATTGATATAGCCATTGGCACCAGAACGAATAATATTGAGTAAAAATTCAGTTTCCAGTAATTGTCCGAAAACCAGGATTTTGAGCTCAGGATTAATTTTTTTCAGATTTTTAAAAAAAAATTCATATGGTGCTTCAAGCATTTGATTCTGAATTATAATAATATCAGCATTGCAGGTATCTACTTGTGATAGACAGTCATCAATAGTATTGAAGTTTTGTAAAACATGGACATGCTCATTATCATTTAGAATACGCAGCAGACCATCAAGAAACAGGTCGGGTTTTGCCAGGACAATCAGTTGAATTGGTTGCATTGAATATTTTTCAGACTTTTATTTTATTTATACCTTTATTATAGACCTTTGTCTAATATTTACCGATCAAAATTTAGTCTTTTAGGTTCTTGTCAAATTCTGTTAAATATTAGAAAATACTTATCAACTAATGATTAAAAAATACATAAGGAGAGAGATAATGTCTATTGAACGTGGTGTTTTTACACTGGCCAGTGTAATGATAATTTTAAGTACTTTACTGACACTGTTTGTAAATATCAACTGGGCCTGGTTTTCGCTGTTTGTCGGTTTTAATATGCTGCAAAGCACTTTTACCGGTTTTTGTCCGCCAGGATGGTTATTTAAAAAAATTGGTATGAAAACTGAAGAAGAACTGTACAAAATGCAATCAAACTAAACAAATAGAATAATTTCCAGTTGGATAGATAATAATTAAAATGTAGTTAGGTTTTATTTAGTGATAAAACCTTAAAGCAGATTAAAAGCACAGACTGGAAATTTCTGTGCTTTTTTTGTCTGATAATATTAGAGTATGATAAAATACAAATATTTAACGGTCAGGATTACGCTATGAAATCGTTTAGAATAAAATACTATGTCTTAATAATAATTTTGTCGAGTCTGAGTTTTATCAGTACAGCCAGTGCTGAGGTCGGTAATTTAAGTAATGAACAACTTAAACAGATGATGGCTGAAAATGTGCCGGTTATAGATATTCGCAGACCGGATGAATGGAAATCCACAGGTATTATTCCCGGTTCCCACTTAATCACCTTTTTTGATGCTCACGGGAAATATAATCTGGATAAGTGGCTGAGTGAGTTAAATAAAATTGCCGGTAAAAATGACAAATTCATTCTGGTTTGCCGTTCTGGCAGCAGAACCGGACAGGTCAGCCGCTTTTTAGACCAGAAACTGGGTTATACCCAGGTCTATCATTTGCAACATGGAATTAAAAACTGGATAGGTTCCGGAGATAAGGTGGTATCGATTAAATAAGCTTCAGGGACAGTATTTATTGTATATATGAAAAGAAACCGGTGTAATACCGGTTTTTTTTTATTCATTATCCACTTTTGGCTGTGGTATAATTTGCAGCTTTCGTATTAATAATTAACCTGGATAAAATCCAGCACAAAAGTAATGGAATCTTTGGCATGATTAATAAAACTGACGATTTACGTATCCGTGGTATACAAGAAGTTATAGCACCGGAAGTAATCCATAAACAGTTTCCAGCTACTGACAATGCCCGGAAAACTGTGACTGAAGCTCGTCAGGAAATTCATAACATTCTGACAGGTGAAGATGACCGGCTGGTTATTGTTATTGGTCCCTGCTCAATACATGATATTGAATCTGCAAAAGAATATGCTGCTTTAATAAAGACTGCCAGAGAAAAACTGGGCAATGATTTATTGATTATTATGCGGGTTTATTTTGAAAAACCCCGTACTACCGTCGGCTGGAAGGGCCTGATTAATGATCCTGGACTTGATAATTCCTTTGAAATCAACAGGGGGCTGGGTACTGCCAGAGAGCTACTGGCTTTTGTCAATGATCTTGGGGTGCCCACAGCCACTGAATTTCTGGATTTAATCAGCCCGCAATATGTGGCAGACTTAATCAGTTGGGGGGCTATTGGTGCTCGAACCACAGAAAGTCAGGTTCATCGTGAACTGGCCTCAGGCCTGTCCTGCCCCGTTGGTTTTAAAAATGCCACAGACGGCGGCGTACGAGTTGCCATTGATGCCATTGCATCTGCATCACGTCCCCATGTGTTTTTATCGGTTACCAAACAGGGTAAATCGGCTATTTTTTCCACTGAAGGGAATGAAGACTGTCATATTATTCTTCGTGGTGGCGCAGAACCAAATTATGATGCCGGTCATGTTGATGAAGTTGCAGAAC
>JALSUJ010000165.1 GCA_027071355.1 Gammaproteobacteria bacterium
ACGAACCACGTCCCTGTGGTTATAAATTACCTCCTGTAATTTACCTTGCAGGCTGATCAAAGATCATTCAATTTTGTTCCAGACAAAATTAGTCGCCCTCCGGGTAACGCTGAGAGGCGCGTTATGCACTAAAATTGACTGGATCAGTAGCCGGTAGTGACACAAGGACGTGTCGTTTACGAACCTAAGGATGGAATTTTGATCGTTCCATTATCTGATCAAGCAATTGCCATTTTAGAAGGGTTCAAGCCACTAACCGGTAAATCTAAATTATTGTTTTCTGGGGATTGCATTGAGGGTTATTGGCTCCGGTAGATATTTTTGTTATAGACATTAATTACTTAAGGATTTTATATTGCGTATAATGATATGATTGCCTCAGTATGGTTAGGTCTTCAATATGCGGAATAGTTTAATTATGCGTATAATTGGCATGTTATTAATATAATCTAGCAAAATTAGGGCACATAGAGTGACATATCAGGCAGAAATACTCAATTCAGCTATTGTAGTTATAGGTGACTTTAATCCGTCTATATTTTCTCCAGATTGGTTAGAGCGTAATGAACTTATAGGTGAAGGCGATGCCGTGGTGGCTCGTGAAGGTGGTTCTGGTCGTAAGCTTTTAGTATCGCATCAAGTAACGAATTATGAAACAGACTGGTTTACTTTACAGGTTTTGGAAAATCAATTCTCACTCACTAGCCGAGGGGTGCTGTCGCCAGCATTTAAAGATTTGGCTGTTGGCATTTTCCAATTAGTGCCGCATACTCCTGTTAAAGCTGTGGGATTAAATTTTATTGCTCAATTTAAGTTTGATACTCAGGATAAGCAACATCAAGTTGGTGATGTCTTTGCACCAAAAGCGATATGGGATTCGTTGTATCCAGATGAATTTGCTGGCCTGGAAGAGTTGACTATTCGTATACAAAAAGGGTCTCGCGAACAGTTACCGGTTTCTAACGATGAGAAACGTATTACGCTACAGCGTTCTAAGAACTTTAAATATGGTGTAGGGTTATCATTCAATGGGCATCATGATTTAACTGTTAGTGATGAGAGTGATTTATCACCAACAGAACGGCTAGCAATAGTTGTTGATGAGGAGTGGGAGAATACATGGGAAGATGCTGTGCGTGTATTTGATAAATTATTGTCTAAGGCAATATCAGGATGAGAAAAGTATGTCAGGTTTAACTGATTTAAATTACACAGATGTAGATAATACCACAAGTCGCTGGTCTGGAAAGCTAAAAGAATATAGACCAGTGGAGAAGTTACATCGGTCAACAGTTCCCGATGATACAAATAATTTAATCGGTCTTGTGCCCACATGTAGCCGTGGTTTACGTAAATCATACGAGTCCCCTGTAATTAATGTTCGGTCGCCAATTACGGCAGACTCTACTCCTCTACAAATATGGGAAGGGGTTGTTTTAAATGTTGATTCAGGTGCAGGTGTAATACAGGTTCAACTTGATGCCAAAATAGGGAATGTGCCACGTCATATAGCTGACATTGAACTCGAGTGGGTATCAGATCAAGATATGGATCTTGTACGTTCTGGGGCTGTATTCTATCTCACATTGTTCAAGCGAACTAAATGGGGAGGTAGTATCGAAAACTCACAGGAGTTACGTTTTCGACGCAGACCATCATGGTCAGCAAGGGAGTTGGAGTGTATTGATGATAATGCGACCGATCTTCTTTCTAAAATGACAACTTTGCCTACTGCAGAATGATTGATTATGGTGACCCTCCAACTGTAGATGAAGTTGAGGTTACCTTATTCGGTCCAGGCTTTGGTGAGGCAGTGGCTGTTCATTGGGGTTATGGCTCATGGTTGTTAGTTGATTCCTGTCTTAATCCTGTAACTAAGGCTCCGGCGACTGCAGAGTACCTTGATAATATAGGTGTGGGAGTGAATCAGGTACGAACAATTGTAGCTTCGCACTGGCATGATGACCACGTGCGTGGACTATCAACTCTAGTAAGTAAATACTCAGATGCTGACTTTGTTGTTTCAGCTGTTTTCAATGACAAAGAGGCGGCAGCTTTTCTATCTGCATATGGTGATGCTGCATCTACTGGAATCACTGGAGGGGCAAAAGAACTATTTAAATCATATAAATATCGTGATAGTGTTTCATTTGCACTTCATAAAAGTCTAGTGGTAGATGATCCGCCTATAAAAATAACTGCTTTATCACCTATGCACGGGGCATTTGCACAGAGCACAGCGCACTTTGCTCAGTACTTACCAAAAAAAGGCGGGAGTATAAATTATGCTCCTGCTATTAAAGAAAACCATGAGGCAGTTGTATTGCATATAGATCTAGGTGACGATGCAATTCTATTAGGCTCTGATTTGGAGAATCATGAAAGTTTTGGATGGCCTGCAGTCATAGCTGATAAATGGTCAGGAAGCAGGCGATGTGCAACGGCCTATAAAGTGGCTCATCATGGAAGTAAGTCTGGTGATTGCTCACAATTATGGTCTTCTTTGTTGTGTAAAGAACCTGTTTCCTGCTTAACGCCCTGGGTTTTAGCTGGTAACCGACTCCCAACTGATGCGGATAAACTTCGAGTGAAAAAAAACTCGTCGAGTGCTTATACTGTCTCTGATGCGAGTCGTCGTCCACAGATGGAATCTCACCAGCTTAAACGATTAAGTGATATAGCTAAAAATATTTATGTGGCGAATTCTGGTTTCGGCGCAGTGCGATTACGCAAAAGAGTAGGTGAGTCTATGTGGAGGGCTGAGCTTTTTGGTTCCGCACGGCCACTATAACAAAGGTCATTGCTTTGCTGTTAGTTTATTATGATTTTATAATGCCAGAAAATCCATACTTAATATAGATTTCATATGTAACATCACAACGGACTCGTACTAACACAAGTTACTGAAAAAGACAATAGAGAAAAAAACAAAAAACTGGCTCGGACCAACGCAGCCCACTGATTAAAAAAGAAAATAGTATAATATAAAGACGAATATCAGGCTTAAACGCCCCATTTTAAGGATAAAAATACTGCTTTAAGGAGAAAAGCCCATGTCCAGAGCTAATTGTTATTACCACACAGGCCAAATTTAGCACATCACCCACCGTTGCCACCAACGGAATTTTTTATTGAAGTTTGCCAAATACTGTCAGTGCTATTGCAGCGGTTATTCGAAGCAAAAAAACGTTACGGCTTATGCATACTGGATTATATCGTTACCTCCAACCGCATCCACTTATTTAGTCAAAGACCAGTACCAGGGTAAAATAACAAAAAATATGCAGCTGATTGCTGGACGCAAGCGATAGCGATAGGCAGTAAAGATTACATCGAAATGGTAGCCGGTGAGCTGGGCATAAAAGCAAAACACCGTGCGCTTTTTGCAGAAAAAGAATACTATGCATTAAAAGAACCAGAAGTTGCTTACAGCCCCTATTTTGATGGTAAAAAGGGTGGTTTAAGCATGAAAAACAGGCTAATTTCAGACTAATTACTAATTAATTCAAGGTGTTGTGTTGGTCTGATAATCATCTAGCCAGTCACCCAAACCAGTGGGGTACACTGGCATTGGTAATTCTAAACGAACCGGGAGACTGACATGAAACTATACTGCGGAATTGATTTACACTCCAATAATCATGTA
>JALSUJ010000166.1 GCA_027071355.1 Gammaproteobacteria bacterium
AATTATAACAATGTTTTTTCTTATTGTTATAATTCGCATCATTTTGCTCTCTTATTTTTGATCTCTTATATAGTTTTAAATAAATAATTTGTTCAAAATACTATAGCATATTAAGATTAATTATTTTACTCGTGTTATATTTAAAAATTGTATACGACTTATTAAAAATGAGAAAAGAATGAGAAAAGAATGAAAGTAATGTTTAAAATACTATTATCAGGCTTATACCTTAGCGCCTGTCTGCCTGCCCTGACAATGGCCAGCGATGATTTTATTACGGATCAAAGAAGTGATTTTGATACCCTGTCTCAGGAAGATATTATCGAAACCCGTAAACACCTTTTAAGCATGTCTGATGACACCCTTAAAGAATTATATCAGAAGTACCCTGATCTAAAGCAGAAAATTGACAGTGCATATGGCTATGGGGTTTTTGAAGGACAGGCTGTCAATCTCATTCTATATGTTGCTGGAAACGGTCTGGGAGTGGTTTATGATAATAAAACGAAAACCCCCATCTTTATGAATGCCGTAAGAGCGGGTACCGGTCCTGGTGTAGGATACAAATCCATGCATGGTATTCTAATTTTTGACAATAAAACCGTTTTTGATCAGTTTACCAATATTGGTTTGCAGATGAGTGCATCAGGTGATGCCATGTTAAAAGTAGCGGGTAAAGGAGCTGGTGATGGTAAAGCTATATCATTGATCCCCGGCGTAACCATGTACCAGATGGTGAATAACGGCCTGGTTTTACAGGCCAACTGGGGAGCCACCGAATTTCTTAAAGATCCAAATCTGAACACTATTAATGAACCCGCTAATACTCAGGAAAAAACAGAAAAGTAACAGGCTCCGAAAAGGATAACAACAGCTCAGGAGTATGGGCAGGATGACCATGCTCCCAGGATAAATTATGACAGACAATTCGGTCTGAGTAGTCAGGAACTGGCTTTATAAAAGATATTTTACTGTTATTCTTAACTGATCCTTACTGCCAAAACGCTGTTTTATCTTCTGCCTGAGTAATTGTAAATCCTGATACTTCAGGCGTTCTCTTAACACAATAGTAATATTTATAATTCGCTGGTTATGTTTATAATCAATGCTAGCACCTTCAATTAAAACACTCTGATTATTTATTATAACCTGCTCATTAGCAAGTGCCTGTGTCAGGTGATATCGCTGCAGGCTGTCATCATAAGTTCTGTAAAGCGGGTAGGATAAAATTAATAAAGTGATCACCACAACGGACATACTTTTTTTGCTTTTTACGGTACTGGAAAAGCCCAGAAACTGAAAGGTAATCGTCGCGGCGAGCATAATACTCACCAGGTTTGTGACAAATAATAATATGGCACCTTCAAACACATAATATTCGCCCCGCCCAATCCCGATTCCTGCACAGGCTAACGGTGGTACTAACGCCACCGCAATAGCCACACCTGCCAGGTTGCTTAATAACTCCTTATGCGCTTTAGTATAAGCCGCAGCGACTCCGGAAAATATCGCAATTGCGAGATCAATTAAATTGGGATGAATTCGAGCTCTTATTTCAGCGCTTAAATCCATCTGCGGCATAAATAGAGTCAGTAAAAAAGATGCCAGTAAAGCCAGACTGATACCTAAAAAAAGCTTTTTTACGGACTGATAAAACAGCCTGTCTTCCCCTCTGAGCAAACCCATAGAACAGGAAAGAATAGGCGACATCAGAGGTGCCAGCAGCATCGCTCCAATAATTACTGCTGAGCTATCTGCATACAGGCCTAAACTGGCCAATAAAGTACTTAATAGCATTAAAATAACATACAGAGAATTACTATGAGCATCTTCACGTAGCTGCAAAAACAATTCTTTAAAACGTTCTTCTGATGCCACTGAAAAAAATGGGATTTTTTTCTCATAATATTTTCCCGACTCTTTTTCATCGGGCAAATTATCAATACGAATCACTTCTTTTTCTGCAGTAACGGCAGGATTAAGTTCCCAGAATTTCTCTGCAGCATTAATTTTTACGGCTTTTTTAAGTACTTTAAAATGCAGTGGGAAAGAGGTCGATTTTATATCATCCAGTATTACTTCCGGCAGCTCATTGCCCAGGGTTTCACACTCCAGTTTTATTTCACTGCTTTGAATATTGGCTACTGCATGGGGTAATCGATTATCCTTAGAGATATGGAAAATCAGTGGGAACAAAAACATAAAATATTCGATTGCTGAAAATGGTGATATAACCATTAGAGATAACATTTCAGATCGCATTGAACTTTTTTGCTGTATGGCATGAGTCAGATGACTGCCGCGATTCTGATTTACCACAAAAACACCATTGGCAACACTGCTTATTTCTTTTCCATGATGGGTTTCAATACTGATTTTATATTTTGACAATTTGAAAAACTGTTTTAAACCCAGAAAGATATTTTTTATAAAAGCAACCGAACTGGCATCCGAATGCCAGGCTTCCAGTAAGGGGATCTCGCCAATGACCGCTTTAAACTGATAAATTTTATTATTACAGGACTGCAAATTAACCGAATGAACGTCATTTCTTAAGGCAATTTCAATATTTTCTTCCATCTCATGGGATAACTGGTACGCCTTACGCAGGATCCGCTGTTCCGCTAAAGGCAAAAATCCCAGACTGCACAGCTGCCCATTTGCACTTTGAGCAATAGCATATTCAAGAACTTTATCAATCATTTCCAGTGTACCACTGAGTACAAAATGAGTTGAAAACTCTATATACTCAAGCGGATCAGATAGAAATACGGTCTGTTCTACAGCCAGAATATTACAGCCATAGCTGTTATTTTTTATTTCATCAATATATTGTTCTGAGTTTTCATCGTAAATAAACAATGCCTGAGACATATAGTCCATAATATACCTTATTGAAATACAAAAATTATGCTGAGTAGTTACAAATTTTATTTATCATAGCACATAAAAAACCAGCAATGAGTTAATCATTGCTGGTTGAAAATCGGTACATCGGACAGAAATATTTAGCCTGTTAATAAACCCAGGATCTGCCTGGAGGAAAAATTTGCCTGAGCATTTAATGCCGTTGCTGCATCTTTTAAAAGTAATTCTTTATTACGTTCACTAACGGTTTTAGCATAGTCGGTATCCTGAATCCGACTTTTTGATGCGGCAAGGTTTTGTTCTTTATTGAGCAGATTTCGACCGATGCTTTCAAAGCGATTCATGGTACCGCCCAGTTCTGCCCGATAATTATTTACCTGAGCCATGGAGCTGTCCAGAGGCTTAAACGCCGCACCGGCTCCGGATTGACTGGCAATATCCGCAGAGAAAAAACCACTATCGGTTAATTTTGTGAGTAAATCCGCCGTTTTTACGGTGACCTGATCACCCTGATTGGCATCCACCTGAAATTGTAATTCTGCATTTTGATTTAATAATTTCTGGCCATTAAACTCAGCTGAATTAGAAATTCGTTTAACCTCATCCTGCACCATGGAAAATTCAGTCTGCAATGCTGCTCTGTCGGTATCACTAAGACTGCCGTTGGCACTTTGAACCGCCAGCTCTCTGCCGCGCTGCATCAAATCATTAATTTGTGAGCTGTAACCATCGGATGTCTGAGCCAGAGAAATACCGTCATTAACATTCTGATAAGCCTGATTAGAGCCCAGGATCTGAGCCGCAAAACGTTCTACAATTGCCAGTCCCGCGGCATTATCTTTGGCACTATTGATTTTTTTGCCTGAAGCCAGGCGTTCGAAAATGCTTTCCAGTCGATTATCCGTCTGATTCAGATAACGCCCAATGGAATTTGAGCCATTAATGCCAATTCCCATAGTCTGCTCCTGTCAATTTATCTTTTGCACCATTTCAGCGTTATTTTCGTACTCAAATGGTCATGTATGTTGCCCACGTCGATCTTCTACATTTTGACTTCGTCGATTGCCTTGCCAACGCACGGATTTTTTCCTTTAATTTTATAGTTATTCATCAAAACTGCGATAAAAAAAGACATATTGCCCCTGATTAAAATCAACTTTTAATTTCGCACCATGATAAATACCATAATCCACATAACCCGGAATAGCGGAATCTGCATGACATTCACTGGAATGCTGGGGAGATTCAAAGTCCCGATCCTGGTCAGACCAGGACAATAACATAAAATTTTCCAGTTTTTCCTCGGCTATTTTACCGGCTATCTGCATAGCCTGCTGATAATCCTTAACCGTTTCATTCAGCTGTCCGGTATCCAGTTCAATTATTTCTATACCACTATAATCGGCCTCAGTTTTAATTTTACAGGCCGGCTGCTGAAATTCTGTCATTTTAATAACCCTTATTAATTTACAACAATCGTTTTAATATTTACAAATTCATACAGGCCAAATTCTCCGATTTCACGGCCATAACCTGATTTTTTTATCCCGCCAAAAGGTAATCGGGGATCACTTTTTACAAAACCATTCACCACACAGGTACCGGCATTAATACCATCTCTGGCTATCTGACGCCCCTTATCAGGATCCTGAGTAAATACCGCAGCACCCAGACCATAGTCTGTCTGATTGGCCAAAGCAATAGCTTCCTGTTCATTGCTGACCCGGATCAATACCGATACCGGACCAAATATTTCTTCTATAAAGGCCGTCATTTCCGGCTTTATACTGGTCAGTACGGTAGCCGGATACCAGGCGCCTGGCTGCTCGGGTATATATCCACCCAGCTTAATTTCTGCACCTTCCTCTACACTGCGTAATACCTGTTGATGTAAGGTATCGCGCAGGCTGATTTTAGCCATCGGACCGAATGAGCTGGCATAATCCAGTGGCTCACCTAATGCATAGGTGTTCATTAAAGCCAGAATTTTGGCTTCAAATTCCTGATAAACCGCATCAACGACAATAAAACGTTTAGCGGCAATACAGACCTGACCACCATTGAGCATTCTGGAAGCCCCGCAACTGGCAACAGCCGCATCAATATCCGCATCTTCCAGCACTATATAGGGGTCACTGCCGCCCAGTTCCAGAACCGATTTTTTCAGATTACGTCCGGCTTCCATGGCAACCTGCTGCCCGGCCCGTTCACTACCGGTCAGGGTCACCGCACGGACTTCCGGCTGAGCAATGATTGCTGCTGAGCTTGCGGCTCCGGTTAGTAAAGTATTAAACGCTGCATCAGGAAACCCCGCATCCTTAAATAACTGTTCAATAGCCAGGGCACAGCCAAAAACATTAGAGGCGTGCTTTAAAACCAGGGTATTGCCTGACATCATTATAGGTGCAGCTCCCCTGAAGACCTGCCAGAATGGAAAATTCCAGGGCATAATCATAAAAATTACGCCCAGAGGTTTAAAACAGATAAAGCTTTCACTATGCTCTGTTGCTACCGCACGATCCTGAAGATAACGGGCAGTGTTTTGTGCATAGTATTCACACACCAGAGCACACTTCTCAATTTCCATTTCCCCCTGACTGACAGGTTTACCCATTTCTTTTGCCATTATGCGGGCATATTGTGCTTTACGCTGCGTAAGTAAGGCAGCCAGCCTGATAAAATATTCGCCACGCTGCTTAAAACTTAGCTGCTGCCAGTTTTCAAAAGCTCTGTCCGCCCGTTGAATAACCGGTTTTATTTCAGCCATCCCCCAGTTTGGATACTCTTCCAGGAGTTCACCATTTGCAGGATTAATGCTTTTGATAGTATTTTTCATAGGTTTTTTTTCTTATAATAAATTAATGGTAACAACTCAAATACGGCCTTTTTGCCGCCAAAAACTACAATTTTAGGGATTTTCATGATTTATAAGACTTTTTATCGCAGAAAACCTTCGGCTATAGCCCTTATATTTCTGCTTAGTCTGTTATTAAGCGCCTGTTCTTCATCGGGGACCACTGTCAGCAGTCTTATTGGCGGACGCATTAAATACGATTATGCCCAGAACTTTGAAAGTATGCAAAAATATGACTTTATGCCTGTTCCGGCAGTCGTTAAAACCAATCCTGATTATCAGTTTATTCAAAGTCAGGGTGCTACCCTGGCCATTGAAAACGCCATGGCATCTAAAAAAATCCGCAAAGAACATCATGCTCAGCCTGACTTCTGGGTTAATTACTATTTTGTCGGCAGCCGTGATATTTCTGTCGGGCAGCTGAATGAACTTTATGGCTATAATCTGGGCCTGTCCTGGGATGATGAATACGGAACCGGCAAGGGTCTTGCCAACACCAGCCATACTTTCTCTGAAGGTACCTTTATTGTTGATCTGATTTCCAGTGAAGGTAATCGACTGATCTGGCGAGGTTCTGTACCCACCAGCATTGATCACGACAATACAGAAGATGAAAATAGAAAATTAGTCAATAAAGCTGTTGATGTCATCCTTGACTCCTTCCCACCGGAAAACTTTTTTAAATCCTTAAAAGAGGCCGTACCACTGTAAAATTCCAGAATTAATTATAGAATTGGGGAAAGTAAATAAAATAAACGGCTGCCGGCACGAAACCAGAAAGGTTTTGTGTCTATGGTTTCAAGTGCTTCAAGATAACTGCTGGACATATCTTCTTCAAGCATAGTGCAGACTTCATGAGCAAAGTTTTTATCCGCGACATAGGCCGCCACTTCAAAGTTAAGGTAAATTGAGCGATTATCCAGATTGACGGTACCCACACCCGCCAGAACATCATCTACCAGAATAACCTTTTGATGACAAAAACCCCTGGTATAACGGTAAATTTTAATATTATAGCCCTGCAATTCTTTGTAATAAGCATAAGAAGCCATATAGACGTAAAAATGATCGTATTTTTCCGGCAGGATCAAACGCACGTCTACCCCTCTTAAGGCCGCATTTTTCAACGCCTGAATAATTTCTACATCCGGTACAAAATAAGGGGTGGCAATCCACAGTCGATCTTTAGCATGATTAATTAAGGTACAGAAAAATAATGAACAAACCGGTTTTATATCTGCCGGCCCGGTGTGCAACACCATAATATTCTGCCGGGCATTATGTTCTGCGGACTGTATAGACCAGTTCAACTGTGGCACTTCACCGACACTCCAGTACCAGTCTTTGACAAATGCCACCTGGCTGGTCTGAACAGATGGTCCTTCTAGCATCACATGAGTATCCCGCCAGAAGCCCATAGTTTCATCTTCACCAAGATATTCCCGTCCCAGATTAAGCCCGCCAACAAAGGCTTTTAAACCATCCACGACTATAATTTTTCTGTGATTACGAAAATTAATATGCAGATATTTGCGCAATCCTTTATGGCCATTAAAACTACTCACCTGTGCACCGGCCTGCTTGAGCTCTTTTATATAATGATATGACAGCCGATGTGAGCCAACTTCATCGTATAAAAAATAAACCCGTACACCCTGCTGCATTTTACGGCTTAATAATTTCCGAAAAGTTTCCCCTACATGATCATTGTGGATAATATAAAATTGCAATAACACATAATCCTGTGCTTCTTCAATTGCCTGCAGCATTGCCTGATAGGTTTTCTGACCATTGATTAATAATTTTGCTGAGTTTTGGGAGGTAAAAGGGATAATATTAAGATGCTTAATGGTATTGCTGATATCCTCCAGAGCCTGCATATCTTTAACATGATAAGGCTCCATCTGAGACAGAGCAATTTTAGCAATTTCCAGATGCTCCTGTGTGGCTTCATGAAATTTTTCCAGATAACCATAAAAACGACTACTGCCAAACATCCAGTAAAGAGGCAGTACCACAACCGGCACCGTCACCAGAGTAATGGCCCAGGCAATAGCCGCCTGTGAAGTTCGGGAATTTAACACCGCATGAAAGGCAAAATAAATACCCGCTGTTTCTATAATAAAATACAGAGTTGCCAGTATATAAAACTGATGCTTAATTAAATTGATTTCAAACATTATTCCTTTCCAGCTGATTTCAGTTTTCTGTTATAATTACAAGTTTAGAGCTAACAAAAAATGAGCCCTCAAAATGGCTCTTTTTTCGTTATTCAGGGCTTTATAGTTTATCAGGCTATCAGTATTTGTATGCATGTAACAGGTCTTATTTTAGCAGGTGGTCGTTCCAGCCGCATGAACGGCAATGATAAAGGCTTACTCCGGCTTCTGGATCGACCTATGATTGAACATGTTATAAACCGCCTGAGTCCCCAGGTTGATAATATACTCATTAGTGCCAATCGATTTATTGAACAATATCAGCAATATGGTTATAAAGTCCTGCTGGATGAATTTGATGATTTTCGCGGACCTCTGGCCGGTATGTCTCAGGGACTTACAAACAGCGAAAGTGAATACTTACTTACTGTACCCTGTGACGGTCCTCTACTTCCTGCAGATCTGGCTCAGAGAATGCTGGATACCGCTCTGAAGCATCAGGTTCGTATAGTACTTGCCTTTGACGGCCAGTATAAACAGCCCACTTATAATTTAATCCATCACAGTCTACTGGATGACATTAAACACTCCTTACAATGCAATGAACATAAGCTGGGTAAATGGCTGATGGATCACGGCGCACTTAAAGTTGATTTTTCTGATCAGAAAAAGGCCTTTATTAATGTTAACACCCCGAATGATCTCGCCACCCTGGCCGAACAATTATCCTGTGAAAATTAACTATGAATAAAACTTTCTGTCCTATATCAAGGAATTAAGCTGCTAACTTCTATAAACTAACTGATTTTGTTCAAAGCATAATTTTTACGACTTACGACTAAATTATATGATTGTTGCAGATATTTTTGATAAGGGCGGTATTATCGTCTGGATTCTGGCCGGTTATTCCGTGCTGGCACTGACTATTTTAATTGAGCGCATGCTACGCTTTATGTTTATGGGCAGTCCGGCCCGTAATACCGAACAACAACTGACCAGAGCTCTTAGGGAAGGACAGGCTGAAGCCATTATTCAATCCATTCGCGGTCCTGAAGGTAAACTATTGCAGGGCATTTATCAGGCCTGGCAGGAAGGCGTATCTGATTTAAACCGGGTCGCAGTGCGTATCGGTAGTATGGAGCTGAATAATATGGAAAAAGGTTTCCGTACCTTAGGTTTTCTGGGAAATACCGCTCCCCTGCTGGGTTTATTAGGCACTATCATCGGTATGATAAAAGCCTTTATGGTCATTGAACAGGCCGGGGGACTGGTAGATGCTCAGGCTCTTGCCGGTGGTATCTGGGAAGCCATGCTGACCACGGGTGTGGGGCTGGCCGTTGCTATTCCCGTGTTATTGCTATTACATATTCTGGAGTCTGTCACTGATAAACGGGCCCATAGTATGCGCAATTACGCCTCTTTACTGCTGGAACATCTGGGTAAAAACCAGCAGGATGGCGGCAGCGATGATACCGAGGCCGTACATCATAGAAATGGTGTTGTACATGCAGTTTGAAGGCAGACGGCGTACCAGCCATATTCCTAACCTGACACCACTGATTGATATTGTTTTTTTATTATTAATCTTTTTCATGCTGACATCTCACTTTGTGCGTGATGAAGTGATTAATATTGATTTACCCGAGGCCGATAGTGGTGAAGCACTGGATGAACCGCAGCAGGTTGAAGTGGTTATTAATGAAAACGGTCAGTTTTCAATTGATAATCAAATAGTGCCCTTAGAGTCTCTGCAAAGTGTTTTACAGGAAAAACTCAGCGTTCAGGAGGAAAAAGTCGTGCGCATCCGGGGTGATGAAAATGTCGATCTGGGCATTGCCATTGAAGCTTTTGATGCCGCCAGAAAAGCCGGGGCCGTTGGCGTGGATATTGTCACCATTGACCATCTCGTTAAACCGTATAAGCCCTGATCATTAGCAGCATAATACACCCATGACAGCACCCAAATTCTGGCAGTCCCTGAGAGATAATGACTATTTTATCTGGTTTATTGCCCTGCTATTATCTCTTGCCGTCCATATTATTTTTTTTATCAAACCCGGTAATAGCAATGCCGCACCATCCAATGTCATCAAGGAAACAGTCACCCATGTACGCTTTTCCACTTTAGCACCACCTCCGGTTAAAGTAGTTGAACCAGTTACTAAACAACCCAGACCAGAGCCTGTAGTCCCCCCCAAACCCGTTGTTATAAAAAAACCTGAACCAGAACCTAAACCCATAAAAAAACCTAAACAACGAAAAACACCCAAACTGAAGCCCAAAAAAGCAAAACGGGCAATCCCTAAAAAACCCAGGCCAAAGCCTCAGCCTGTCACTCAAAAGCCACCCGTAGAGCAGCAGAAAAAGCCCGTCCAGCAGCCACTTAATGCGCAGAATAATCAACTAACAAAAAATCAGCCGGTCAGTGCTTCACCCGTTATTGCCAAAGCTGATCCCAGACTGCTGGAACAGACCCGCACATCCTATCTATCGTTATTAATGAACCATATTGAAGTCTATAAGCATTACCCCCGGGTGGCTCGCAAGCGCAAAATTCAGGGTGATATTCTGGTTACTTTTACCTTATTAAAACAGGGCAAAATTACCAATTTACAGGTTGTTGGCAGTAAGTCCATCCTTAAGAGAGCCAGCATGGAGGCCGTTAATAATGCCTTACCTTTACCCACCCCACCCGATGAATTATCACTGCCGATGGAGATTAAGTTTAAAATGAATTATTTTTTAAAGTAAGTAAAAGACTGACTTATACCCTTTATTTTATCAGTTAAATTGTCTATTCTTAAAAGATGATTTTAATATTTAATAATCAGGAGCAAACCAGATATGGCTCAAAAAAAAACCAAAAAAAAATCACCTAAGATAAAAAAAATAACCAATGTAGTTTATGAGCGTGAATTACTGAAACTGCAAAATGAGCTGGTTAAATTACAGGAATGGGTTAAATATAAGGGTCTAAAAGTCGTTGTGATCTTTGAAGGCCGTGATGCTGCCGGTAAGGGCGGCGTTATCAAGCGTATTACCCAGCACCTGAGTCCACGTATCTGCCGGGTTGCGGCTCTGCCATCACCCACAGAACGAGAAAAATCTCAGTGGTATTTTCAACGCTATGTCACTCATCTGCCTGCCGAGGGCGAAATGGTGTTATTTGATCGCAGCTGGTATAACCGTGCCGGAGTCGAACGCGTTATGGGTTTTTGTACTGACAACGAATATCAGGAATTTTTGCGTTCCTGTCCTGAGTTTGAACGAATGCTGGTTCGCTCTGGTATTATTCTGATTAAATACTGGTTTTCAGTCTCTGACGAAGAGCAGGAAAGACGTTTCCGCAGTCGTTTACATGACCCGTTAAAACGCTGGAAACTCAGCCCGATGGATCTTGAATCACTGACCCGCTGGGTAGATTATTCTAAAGCTAAAGATGCCATGCTGGCACATACAGACATTAAACAGGCTCCCTGGTATGTTGTCAATTCTGATATTAAAAAACATGCACGACTCAATTGCATTTCACATCTTTTAAGCATGATACCTTATGAAGATCTGACCCCGGAAAATATTAAACTGCCCAAACGTCAGGCTGTTGGGGGTTATATTCGTCCACCTATTACAGATCAGACCTTTGTACCGGAGATTTATCCCGAGTAGTTTTTTGTAACTATTTTAGTATTGATTCAGCATGATTTTAACTTCCTAATTGTGTCAGCCTGCAGGCTGATAAGGAAGTAATTCATGCTGGTTAATTACTCTTTTTCACATCCCCTGCATTCTAAGCTTATACCACCAGAATCCCATCAACTCATGTAATGCCAGATAGTTCTCCCGCAGTGATTTGCTATTAGGTATAAAATCTCCAGGAATGTAATCAATTTCACTATGCAGAAAGCCTGTGGGTGCAGCAGTAATATTTTTTCCCATATGTGTAAAAGCCAGTAGTGCTCTTGGCATATGAAAAGCACTGGTAACCAGTAATGGCCGGCTGAATTGCTGCTCTGCCATTATCTGCTGACTGAATTGAGCATTTTCCAGAGTATTCCTGCTTTGACGTTCCACAAAAATTTTCCCATTGACTGCAAACTCCTGCTGCAACACCTGCTTCATTAATTCCGCCTCAGTCATTCCTCCCCGTTCTATTCCACCCGTTACAATAATGGGCAAGCCGGTCTGTTTCTGCAACCAGGCACCATAACGTAAACGCAGCAGACTGAAATAGCCTACATCTGGCCGATTATATTCTTTAGCCTGGGCTTTTATACCTCCGGCCAGAATAATAATGACATCATTATCCAGAGTTTTTATCTGCTGTGCTGTCAGCGGCGAAATAGTTTCCAGCGAAGCATACAGGTGATGAGTGGTGATAGAAATACTGAGCACATAAATAATGATCATCTGAAGCAGCAATAATCGTTTAATTACTGCTGTTTTTTTTACCAGTACAATAGTCAGCAAAAGCAGGAAAATAAATAGTCCCGGCGGCATAAACAGCAATTCAAATATTCGGCTGAGATAGAAACTCATAGTCTATGTATTTTGTTCTTTTTGAGGTTACAATGCGCTATCTTGAAACATAAAAACACCAAACGCAAGTCGGAGATCAGCGCCCTTGGCAGGACCAGGAAAAAACCATTCATCAGACAACAAACAGACTCTTTATATTTGTGAAAAACCCTCTCAGGGTCGTGATATTGCAGCTTTTCTGGGTGCTCATCAGCGCTATAACGGCTATATGCAGGGCAACAACACACAAGTTTCCTGGTGTATTGGTCATCTGCTGGAACTGGCACCACCGGATGCCTATGATCCGCGTTATAAACGCTGGCTATTAAAAGATTTGCCTGTTGTTCCTCAGCACTGGAAGCTGGCACCTAAAAAATCTACAGCAAAACAGTTAAAGGTACTCAAAACACTATTAAAGCAATGCCGCAATGTGGTGATTGCCACGGATGCGGACCGTGAAGGGGAAACCATTGCCCGTGAAGTACTGGAGTATCTGCACTATAAGGGTCCGATTCAAAGATTATGGCTCTCAGCACTGGATAAAGTCAGTATACAGCGGGCCTTTAATAACATGAAACCGGATCAGGATACCCAGCCTCTGTATCGTTCCGGTCTGGCACGCAGCAGAGCCGACTGGCTTATTGGCATGAATCTGACACGTGCCTTTACTTTGCAGGCCAATGATCGACAGGTACATTCTGTCGGCAGGGTACAAACACCGACTCTGGCACTGGTAGTTAAACGGGATCGGGAAATCAGCCAGTTTAAACCTGAAAGCTATTATGATATCGAGGCTTTTTTTCAGGCCGCTGACGGTATCTTAAAAGCTCAATGGCTATTTGATCCCAAAGGCAAAAAACACTGTTTTGAAAAAGTCATGGCAAAAACGGTGCTTCAACGCTGTCAACAACAAAATGGAATCGTAACTACTGCCCGGACACAGGGTAAAAAGCAGTCGCCGCCGTTATTATATAATCTGTCTGCATTGCAACAGGAGGCTTCCAGGCGTTGGGCTTATGGGGCTCAGGAAGTATTAAATATCGCCCAGGCATTATATGAAACGCATAAACTAACCAGCTATCCACGCAGCGATTGTGAATATTTGCCTTTAAGTCAGTTTAAGGATGTCAGTTCTGTTTTACAGGCTATGTGTAAAACCGATCCATCTCTGTGCAGTCTGATCAGCCAGGCGGATCAGAGCCGCAAGTCACGGGTCTGGAATGATAAAAAAATTACCGCTCACCATGGCATTATACCCACCCAGGCCAGTACTCAGATCAACCGATTAAATCATAAGGAACTAAATATCTATGATTTAATTCGACGCCGTTATCTGGCGCAGTTTTTTCCAGATTTTGAGTATGATCAAAGTGTTATTATAGTCACAATCGGGCGGGATCTATTTAAGGCAACGGGTAATATTACTCGTATTGAGGGCTGGAAACTGCTTATTAATGATAAAGCCGATAAAGACCAGATCTTACCCGCTGTCAGCAAAGGTGAGTCCTTATATTGTAAGCAGCTAGAACTGAAGGAAAAACAGACCAAGCCGCCCAGACACTTTACCGAAGGCACCTTAATTCGTGCTATGGAAACTATTGGCAGTCAGATCACCGACAAGGTAATGAAAAAAATCCTGCGTGATACTGCCGGCCTGGGTACTCAAGCCACCCGGGCTAATATTATTCAGACTTTATTACAGCGTAAATTTATTTATAAGGATAAAAAACTGATCAAGGCTACAACCCTGGGTTTTGATCTTATTGACAGCGTACCCGAAGCAATTAAGGATCCGGCCTTAACTGCACAATGGGAACAACAGCTAGATGATCTGGCCAATAATAAAATACCAGATATTCAGCCTTTTTTACAACAGCAAATAGATTTGCTCAAGAGCATTATCAGACAGTTAAAACAGGAAAAGTCACCCGTTCAGAACAGCCCCGGCACCGCAAAAGCCGGCTACCCGCCTGGCTCAGCCTGCCCGGAATGCGGTCAGCCGTTAGAGATCCGTAAAGCCATAAAAGGGAAGCGTATTGGACAGGATTATATCGGCTGCAGCGGTTTTCCTGAGTGTCGATTTTTTTCCTGGAAATTATAAGGGTTTAGGGGATGATTGGACGATTTAGGGGACAGACCACGTTTTTTATGGCACCGTTAATACCCGAACCATATTGGTACCACCCGCTTCCTGACCGGGACCGGCAGTCACAACAATCAGATCCTGTGACTTGATAAAACCGCAACGTTTACCTTCTTCCAGGGCAAAATCCAGCTTTTCGTTATTATTACCGCCTTCTTTATAAAGGATGGAGTACACACCCCAGTTCATGGCCGAACGTAAGACTACTGATTCGGTACAGGTAACTGCAAGGATTAATGATTCGGGACGGTATTTGGAAATCTGTCTGGAGGTAAAACCGGATTCAGTCAGGCTGATAATGGCTGCCGCTTTAAGATGATTGGCCATAGTAATGGCAGCCTGACTGACGGCCTCTGTCACCACATTACTATTATGTGGACGAATGCTTTGCAGATAGCCGAACTCAGCCAGTGAAGCTTCTGCTCGTACTGCCAGCATTGCCATCATTTTAACGGCTTCAACCGGATATTTACCCATGGCTGTTTCAGCCGAAAGCATAATAGCGGAACTGCCGTCTAAAATAGCATTGGCTACATCACTGGCTTCTGCCCGGGTGGGTTTGGGGTTATTTTCCATAGAAGCCAGCATTTCTGTGGCAGTAATAACCGGCTTGCCGCTAGTCACTGTGGACTGAATGATCCGTTTTTGCATACCCGGCACATCTGCCAGCGGCAACTCTACCCCCAGATCACCCCGTGCCACCATAGTACCATCGGCTACGGCCACAATAGCACTTAAATGTTCGATACCGGCCCGGTTTTCAATTTTGGCAATAATTGGAATTTTTACGCCTTTATCTGACAGTATTGAGCGTATCTTAATGACATCATCAGCAGTCTGCACAAACGATGCGGCAATATATTCCACATTATTTTCTGCTGCAAAACTGAGTTCTTTTAAAATCTCTTTCTGATTTTCCGGGCTAACAGCACTCATCTCCAGCTGAGTTTCGGGCAGATTTACACTTTTATTTTCTCTTAATAAACCGCCATGTATGACCTTACAATGCACTTCTCCGCCATGAGTCTGTTCAATTTTTATTACTTCCAGTTCAATAGCGCCATCATTAAGTAAAATAGGCGTCCCTTCTTTCACTTCATTATGCAAATTGCTGTAATTTACAGAAACGCCCTGTTCATTGCCTTCCCGGGTATAGGAATAAAGTATAAAAATTTCTCCAGCGGTTAATTCTATTGTTGAATCGGCCAGTTTTCCAGTGCGGATCTCAATTCCTTTAGTGTCTGCCATAATGGCTATATGCTGACCCATTTCTCGGGCCACCCGACGTACCATTTCCAGTCTTTTCTGCTGTACCTCATCCACTCCAAAGGACATATTCAAGCGTGCTACATTCATGCCGGCCTGAATCATCTTTCTTAAAATTTCAGGGGAATCACTGGCAGGCCCAATGGTAGCTACAATTTTAGTTTTACGAAGTACGGGGAGATTGCTCATAGTAATGTCTTTATGGCCAAGTAAACAGAGACCTATATTCTACCTGAATTGAGCTCTGGTTTCATCTTTCCTGCCCTAAACCGGGCAGGTGATAAAACCTGTCGCTTCATAGCCTGCTTAATTTAAATAACTATGACCGATTCATTCCAGGTCTACGCTGGCGGAATATTTCTGACATTTCTTCAGCTGGCATAGGTTTATGAATAAGATAACCCTGAATATTTTCGCAATCCTCTGCCAGTAGGAATTCCTGCTGAGCACTGGTTTCCACACCTTCCGCAATCACTTCCAGATTCATACTCCTGGCCAGAGAGATAATAGCGCGGATAATGGCTTCATCATCTTCATCTCCGGGGATATCACGAATAAAGGACTGATCAATTTTCAGTTCACCAATGGGCAAACGTTTCAAATAAGATAAGGAAGAATAGCCGGTACCAAAATCATCAATAGAAATGGTAAAACCCAGATCCTTTAATTGCTGTAAGGTCTGAATAGCCTGTTCAGGATTAGTCATAATATAACTTTCTGTCACCTCAAACTGTAAGTAGCCAGGGTTATAATTATATTTATGCAGACCTTCAATAATTTTACTAATAAAGTTTTTATCCTGGATCTGTTTTACTGATAAATTGATCGACAGATGGCCGCTGCAATAGCCCTGTTCACTCCATTGCAGCATTTGCCGGATAACCTTATCAATCACCTGCCAGCCAATGGGAACAATCAAACCATTCTCTTCTGCTACGGGAATAAATTTAGCAGGAGACACCAGCCCCATTTCAGGATGATTCCAGCGCACTAGTGCCTCCATACCCACAAATTTTTTAGTTCGGCTGTTATATTGCGGCTGATAAAAGACTGTAAATTCATCATTTTCAATAGCACGGCGAAGATTTTTTTCCATTAATATTCGTTCAAATGCCTGTTCTGTCATATCACTGGTATAAAACTGATAATTATTACCGCCAACCCCTTTTGCCTGATACATGGCAGAATCTGCGTTACGGATCATGACATCGGTTTCATTCTGTTCTGAACTGACGTCATCCGGGTATAGACTGATACCAATACTTGCGGCCACATAGAGTTCATGTTCCCGATAGTAAACCGGTTTAGTTAGTACATCAATTACTTTCTGAGCAACTTCTATCACACCGGACACTTTATCAACACTGGATACAATAATAATAAATTCATCCCCACCCAGACGTGCCACAGTATCAGTACTGCGAATGCTTTGTTTTAGACGATCGGATATGGCTATTAATACTTCATCACCAACATTATGTCCCAGACCATCATTAATCTCCTTAAAGCGATCCAGATCTATAAATAAAATAGCAACTTTACTATGTTCTCTTTTCGCCTGTTTAATCGCCTGCTTTAAGCGATCAATTAATAAAACCCGATTGGGTAATCCGGTTAAAGCATCATGATGTGCTCGCTTGTCCAGCTCATTTTTCTGCTGCTGTAATTGCTGACGGATCATAACATGACTGGTAATATCATGACCCAGTTCAATAATCGCATCAATATTACCCTCAGCATCCCGCAGGGGTGTAGCGGTGATTTCTATAAAATGCGGTTTACCATCTTCGGATATATGATCATGAACGACGTTAATTATTTGTCCACTGGCAAAGACATCAGCATGCGGGCATTCATGCTGAGAACCGTCACAGGGTGTATCCAGATGATGAGCAATCTGATAACACTTCATATCATCAGAAAGCATTTCTTCAATTCCGGATAACTTTCTGGCCACCTTATTCATCATGGTTACATTATAATTTTTATCAATAACAACCACCGAATCTGAAACACCATCCAGAATACTTTGTAAAAACCCTCCCTGACGTATTAATTCCCGATTTTTTTCTGATACTTTATCTTCTAGCTGATGATTTATTTCTATGACTTTCTGTGCCATATGAATGCTGGAAATATAACGCACAATTAAAAATAGAAATACGGCCAGAATAGCAATATAGATGAATTGCCGGTTACGTTTATCATAAATATCACTAAGACTAATACTATCCAGTGGTTTAAAGAGTATAAAATGCCCCATGGGCTGATTCTTTATATCCGGTAACTGAAATTGAGTCACCAGCAGTTTATGCGCCTTGTCCAGCAGCATATTGTCTTTTATAGTAATAAATTTATCAGGGCCTGACTGTTTAATTAAATTCAGATATACCTTTTCTGTATTACTATTAGCGACATAATAATCAGCAATAAAACGATTTTTTTTAGCTCGACTGAGTTGATCCTTATAGCGTCTGTCTACCAGAAATAGCGGTTCTATTCCCTGCTGTTCCAGAGTTCTGGCAATGGAATCAAAATTAGCAATAATTTCAACAATGCCGATAAAATTCTGTTTATCGTACACAGGAACCATGACCTTAAAGGTTAAATTGTATTTCCCGGTACTGATGGAGCGTTTAATTTCAGGGTAATGCAGCATATCCGCAATATCCAGACGAGCCTTTAACAGGCTGTCACCGCGTTTTTTAGTCCAGCTACGTTTAAAACTATTACCCTGCTTATCAATGACCTGAAACCAGAGGTGTTTCAGAGATGTATGGCGGGAAAATTTCTGAGCCAGTTTATATAATTTTAGCTCATCAGGACGATGGTATAGCAGTGCCTGCTGGATCTGGGGGTTTTCGCCAATTGCCAGTGCAATAAGCAGCATGGCATTATGTTTTTCAGCAATCAATTTTTGCGTGGTTTGCTGCATATCTTTAGCCACACGCTCATATCGATCGTCAATATCAACGATTGAACGGGTATAGGCCAATACCAGCAGTAACAGACTGATAACGGTAGCAATTATTAACGACAGCCTGAATGCACCCGTCATTTTTTTTAACTTCATAAACACATCAAAATAGTAATATTACCCTTAAGAATAATTTGTTTTTTGCTTTCTGTCTATGTACAGTTAATAATGAAATAGATATTAATTTAGAACCATTATAATTTTAAAAACTGCAGTTTCACTGGTTATCCGGCATGATTCTTAAATTCAATAACTGGTTAATCCAGAGGATTCAGCAATTCTGCCAGATCCTCACGGGATAATTGAGTATCAGAGTCACTATTTTGTTCACTGCCCTGCTGCTGTTTATCATTATACAGAGCATCTGCCAGTGCCTGTTTATGCTGCTGCATTAATAAAATTTTTTCTTCTACCGTATCTTCAGTTAAGAGTTTATATACAAACACCGGCTTATCCTGACCAATGCGATACGCACGATCGGTCGCCTGCCGCTCTACTGCAGGATTCCACCAGGGATCATAATGAATAACCGTATCTGCAGCCGTCAGATTCAGCCCCACACCACCGGCTTTAAGGCTGATTAAAAAAACCGGAATATTGCCTTCCTGAAAGCCGTTAATAACCTCATCCCGGTTACGAGTAGAACCGGTCAGTTTAGTATAGCTAATGCCCTGTCCGCTTAATGCCTGTTCAATAATTTCCAGCATTTTTACAAACTGTGAGAAGATCAGGATCTTACGCCCTTCCTCTACCATTTCAGGCACCATTTCCATTAACATATCCAGCTTGGCAGACTGCTGTATATTTTTGGCCACCGTAAGCGACAGTAAACGCGGATCACAACAGACCTGACGTAACTTTAACAGGGCATCCAGGATCATGATCTGACTGCGGGCAAAGCCTTTTTTACTGATTTCATCCTGCACCTTTTTATCCATTGCCAGACGGACTGTTTCATACAGATCTCGCTGCTTGCCCATTAGGGGAACGGTACGGATCATTTCTGTTTTTTCCGGTAGTTCTGTGGCCACCATTTCTTTGCTGCGACGCAACATAAAAGGCTTTATCCGCTTATATAATTGCTGCTGGCGATCCATATCAGACTGTTTTTCAATGGGATTGCGGAACAGCCGGTTAAAGCGTTCCTGAGTACCCAGAAAACCCGGCATCAGAAAATGAAACAGGGACCAGAGTTCTCCCAGATGATTTTCCATCGGAGTACCAGTTAAACACATTCGATAACCGGACTTAAGCTGAAAAATAATTTGTGAGGTTTTGGAGCGGGCATTTTTAATATTCTGAGATTCATCCAGGATCACATAATTATACTTCTGCTCCAGATGCACATCCTTATCTCTTAGAATCAGAGCATAAGTAGTTAACACAATATCGTAAGCCGGTATATTTTTAAATTCTTTTTTTCTATCTGCCCCATGCAGCAATAACACTTTAAGCTGTGGTGTAAAACGTTCTGCCTCACGTTTCCAGTTACCCATCAGACTGGTTGGCGCCACTACCAGGGTGGGTAATTCCGGTTTATCGTCCTGTGTTTTAGTTTGCTGCTGCAGATACAATAGATAGCTCAGCGCCTGTACCGTTTTACCCAGTCCCATATCATCAGCAAGAATTCCGTTAAACTGATAATCGTGCAAGAAGTTCAGCCATTCAATACCAGCCTGCTGATAATCTCTTAAAGTGGTTTGTATACCTGCCGGGACCTGGATGTTTTGTATGCCTTTAAAATCCAGCAGTTTTTTACTCAGCTTCTGCAGTTCCGTGGCTCCTTTCCATTGCATAGCCGGATCATTAAGCAGGTCTGCAAACTGCAACCCCTGATGTTGATTTAAGATCAGCTTGCCAGAGGTATTTAAAGGTTGAGAGTCATAGAGTTCTACCAGAGTATCATAAATACCCATAACTCTCTGAGCCGGCAGTTTGATCCAGCGTGGACGACTATCTTTATCTACAACCGGTAAAATAATCTGTTCTCTGGATCGAATCTTTTCCCGCAATTGCTGAGGATCTTTTTCTGCCACCAGCAATTCTACCAGGGCGGGCAGCAAATTAATATTCTGCCCATTCAGCTCAATACCCAGACTCATCTCAAACCAGTCGTTAGCACCATCCTGTTCGATTTCACCATACCATTCATCGGCTTCATCGACCTGCAGAAAGAAGCTTTCATCAATTTCAAACTGCCAGCCCTGCTCCTTTAGTTCCGGAATCATCTGCTGCTGAAACTCATCCCATAACCAGACGGAATCATTTAAAGAATCTGCCAGCATTAACAGCTCCAGATGATGCATTTGTTTTAATCCTGCCTCACAGGCTGGAACAAACTGGCATTCTTTTAACAGGGTCAGACATTGTTGTTCAAAATCCAGATCCCGTTTAATAATATAGCGCTGGTGATGTTCAAGAACACCAAAACTGGGGGTAAAATTATCCGGCTGGATGATATGCCCGTCATAGTCAAAACGCAGACTTAAAAGGTGTACTCTTTGCTGCTCGATTTCTATGCTATGCAATATAACGTTAACCTGTGGTGCGGCTTTAATGCGAATTGTTTCTATATCCGGCTGAACCGGCATGGGGACTTCATTATCCGGCCAGGAGATGATTAGCTGTTTGCTGACCTTATCAGCCATGGTTTTAGGTATGGGCGGCGCAAGCAGAATTTTCTGTACCTGCTCTATAGTTAAACCAGGATGCTCCAGAAAACCAAGCTGACTCAATTCTATATCAATATAGTAAAACTGTTTTAAAAAGAACAGTTCCTGAGCTTCCGGTGTCACACTAACCATCAGTTGATACTGTTCTGCATTTAATTGCCAGTCAATATGAACTTGCCGACGTGCTGAAAAATTCAGTGGCTCACCCGCTTCATGACTTAACCAGTAACAACGCCCGCTGTTGATTAGCTTATCCAGCGCCAGTTCGCCAATATCACCCTTAAGTGGGTAGATATTCTGCTTATACATCATGTCACGCCCAGTCATGCTATAAAGCAGACCTGCTATTTCAAAATCCTGATCATCATGCTCATAGTTAATATACGGGGTATAGCTGTCCGTCAGTTCTTCAACACTCTGTGCTCTACTTTTTCCATAACCGCCCCGTTTAAGCCGCCGTGCGGTAATTGTTTCTACCTCAATACCTTTCTCATCCTGACTCGGACGCAGCAAATACAATAGCACATTGTTATAACCAGGCCTGGACTGTGTAAAACCACTGCTGTCTTCTCCGCTATCGGGTGACAGACTATTAAGCCAGAGCTTTACTTCCAGCTCGGCTATTTTCTGCTGATCCGTATTTTCCAGCGGATCTTCCTGAGCCAATGTCAGGCTATTGGCATGTGCAAACTGTAAAATGGTTGCCACAGCATGTTTACAACGAAAACCAACCGGGCAGTCACATTCACCGATAATGCCTACAAAGTCTTTAAGGATTTTTAAGGTAACAATAGTATGATAGGAAAACTCCATACTGCCGAAAACATCTGCGTGAATACGTACATCATGACCGGTCAGTGATTCAATATTAGTGATTTCTACCCGATCACTTTCAAAGTATTTAATGCCTCGCTGCAGTGTGACCTGACTGAAAGAATTTTCCATACTACTTTCAGTAATACCCAGTCGGGCCAGCATCTGCAGGTATTGTTCTTTAATTAACAAAAGTTATAACCTTTTTGATCACTGAGCGGTAGAACTGCCTACCGGTTCATCGTCAAATTCCATTGAATCCTCTCGATGATTGACAGGTGGCAGCATCTTACCGCCAAAGGTCGTATAAAAACGCCAGTCCATAAAATTGGGAATGTGTTGATAAGTACGAGTAGCAATAAACTCCAGGACACTATTAAGACGATAGACATGAGCCACTGAGTCAATACGAATAATTTCCCGACCATTTTCATCAAAAGCAATCAGAGTGGGTGCATAAAACAGCTTCAGTTGTTCTGCCCATTGGCGGGCTGTAAGATGCTGGCCATCCGGAGTGATCACCGGAGTATCTGAATTCATATCCAGCTGCACCACATCAAATTTCTCCAGCAATTTTCTGGTTGCGGGGAATTCCAGCGGCTCTGAATGCAGTACATCACAGGCATAACAGTCCGGTTGTTCAAAAAAGACCAGCAAAGGTTCCTGGGCCTTAAACCGGGACCGATCCAGTGCATAAGGCGGAGACATAAAAAAATCTTCATGATTCATGTCCGAGACTTCAAACCTGGGGGGTGGATTAGCCCGCATCATATAGTTCCTGAAGGGTTCTTCCCGATAATAACCTTCTACTACATACTCCATTGCTGCCCGAAATTTGTAGGGTGGATAATAGCCGCGCAGCATTAATAGTTTTTTGCCCTGAGCATCATAATAAATCAGGGTAGGAGTAAAATTAGCATGCTCCCGTATGGCGTATTCCCGTTCAGTCATAGTCTGACCATCGGGAGTGATCACTTCATTACTGCCCCAGATATTAATGGCAATGACATCAAAATTTTTACGCGTATAGGTTTCAATATCTTTTTGTCCAAAATCCTTATCAATTAACATTTTGCAATAGGCGCAATGTTTCTGGCCAAAATAGACGATAATGCCTTTTTTACCATTACTCAGTGCTTCACTGATATCCTCAGGAAGTTCAAGAAAGCTTTTTTTAAACCACTCAGGGTACACAATCTCCGGTAACACCGGGCTGTCATCAAAGCTATTCTCCCATTCCGGGTCCCAGTCATCATCTGACTGATCACTAGAACCTCCCGCCAGCACAGCCGTACCGGAAATAAGAAGTATAATCGCTACAATAATTTTTAGTGCATCATTCATCAAACTTATCCATACATCGACCTGCAGATAATCTGCAGGTCCTAAAATCCGGCAATTTATTATTATAAAACAAATTCAGGTGGTATTGAAAAATATTAAATTAATTCTTAAAAATATCTGATACAGTCCCTTGATAATATATAAACTGTCTACGATACTAAAAGTTGACATACCTGATAATTATAAACCACTGACAACGCTGTTTATTCTATGGTTCAATATGAGCAACTTCTAATCCGTAAACAGGCTGATTACCTTTATCAATATTTAAATATTTCAGTTCTCGGAATTTTTCTTTCCATTTCCCTGTTTGTTTTCCTGCTCTGGGATATCACTGCAATTCATGAATCCCTTATCAAGTGGTATTTTTTTAATCTGTTTATTCTTGCTCTACGCAGTATCAGCAATGTGCTTTATCATAATTCCTCGGATCGTCTTCAGTCTATCAACTGGATTTATCTTTTTGTCCTCGGTTCCTGTCTCAATGGTATTTTAATTGCCATGCTCATTTTTATTTTACCTGACCATAATTATCTGTATTTTACCTATATTTTATTATTTCTGAGCATGATGATTGTTGCGGCTATCACCTCTCTGGGGGTTATGCGTCAGGCTTTTTTTACCTATCTTGTGACTATAGCGGTACCAGTATTTATCTTTTATCTTAATCATTTTCATGAAGAATTATTAATTCATCTCTATGGATACCTGCTTATTTTTGCCTTTTCTTCTATGAGTATGTTGCGTTTTAATCATAGTCTTTTAACTGCTTTTAAGCTGGAACTGGCCAACCAGCAATTAGTTTCTCAACTGAATTATGAAACTGATACCCGTATGTTTACTCAGGATGAACTCTGGAAAAAGCGCAATGAACTGGAAGAATTAAATATTACTCTGGAAAATAAGGTCAAAGAAAAAACCAATGAACTGGAAGCTCTGGCATTTTATGATACGCTGACACAATTACCCAATCGCAATAGTTTTTATAACTACCTGTCCAGAACTCTGACCCGCAATAAACTCACTCGGGAACCCTTTGCCCTGTTTTTTATTGATCTGGATGAGTTTAAAACTGTGAATGATACCCTGGGTCATGATTTTGGCGACATGCTGTTAATTGAAGCTGCATCCCGACTACGCACCAGTACCCGGGTCGATGATTTTATTGCTCGTATCAGCGGCGATGAATTTACTATTATTGTCAAGCATGTGGATGGCAAAGCACACCTGGCTACGATTGCCCAGAATATTATCAACACCATCTCACAACCTTATCTATTTCATGAAACCCGTGCTTTTATCAGTTGCAGTATTGGTATTGCCATCTTTCCTGATGACGGAGAAAATGCCAGTACCCTGCTTAAATTTTCCGATCTGGCTATGTATCAGGCCAAGGAAAATGGCAAGAATGCCTTTAATTTCTATCATTATGAATTATATGAACAAAAAGCCAAAAAATTTATTCTGGTTAATGAGTTAAAAACAGCTCTCAAAAAGAATGAGCTCTATCTAGTTTATCAGCCACAGGTTCATTGTCATAATGAAATCATTAATAGTATGGAAGTATTGCTGCGCTGGCAAAATAAAAAAATAGGCCCTGTGCCTACGGATAAGTTTATTCCTCTCGCTGAAGAATCCAATCTGATTCTGGAACTGGAGGAATTTGTTCTAAAAACGGCACTGACACAGGTAAAATACTGGAATCAGTCAGGTAAGCAGCAATATACCGTATCCATCAATATCTCCGGCATTCATTTCCAGCGTAAAGACTTTGTACAGAAACTGGAAAGACTACTGAAACAACTGGATATTAATCCCAACATCCTGGAAATTGAACTGACTGAATCCACAGTTATGAAAAATACCCGCGACAATATTGATAAACTACTTTATCTGCAATCTTTAGGTATTAAAGTGGCTGTAGATGATTTTGGCACTGGCTATTCTTCCATGAGCTACCTTAAACAACTACCTATCAATACGCTTAAAATTGACCGGAGTTTTATTGAAGGAATTCCCGGAGATCATGAAAATAAAGCCATAACCCAGGCTATTATTGTTCTGGCACAGCAGTTTAATATCAATACTATTGCCGAAGGAGTTGAAACCCAGCAGCAACTGACCTTTTTAAAAGAAATTGACTGTCAGATGATCCAGGGTTATTTTTATTATAAGCCGTTAACTGCAGAAGAATTTGAAACTGAATTTAATATCCCCTCCAGCTCACAAATCGCCTGATACAATAAACTGGCATATATTATGCTGCCTGCTTATATCAGGGGCTAAAGCCCTAATAACTATTATCCTAGAAAAATCAGAAAATATATTTGTGAGTCACTATTATGTCAGTCCAGGCTATCAATCAACCATCAGCTGTCCTCAGTAATGGCAGCAGACAAACGGCAAATAATATTGCTATGCGGCTGAATTTTGCCTACCTCCTGAGGCAAAATCATTCCAGCCTCAATAAACAGTCACAGACTAAAAACAGTGGCAAGAAAGCTACTGAAATAACCTCATTAAACACCCATAATTATCCCTCCATCCCAAATTCAAAGCTGATCTCACTGGGATCTCTATCAGCCAGAAAACAAACGGTGGCTCAATTATTACTGGACAATCCGCAGTTAAAATCAAAAACCTGGTCTATTATTCATAACCCCGTCAACCAGGGCAAAAATTTTAATGCCATAGCCTCAGGCACGACAATTTTTTATAACCCCGCTACTCGGGAAATACAATGGTCCAGCCATAACCTCTTCAGCAGACGCACACAACTGAATCCCGTTACTGCTAATGATACCAGCTTGCTCACTGCCCGCTCTGACAAGCCTGCCAAAAATTCACAGCCGACTATTAAACTGGGACAACTGAATCAGGACAGCCCCAATATTGCCAGCCTCCTGGCCAAACTGCCTGAATATAAAAGTCAGCGCTGGAGCATAATTCATGCACCGGCCAATAACAATAAAACATTTACCAGAATCCCTTCCGGCAGTACAATTTATCTTAATTCTGAAACCAGGGAGCTGTCCTGGTCATCAGCGAAGGCTACTGAGCAAACCACAACTGCAGGCAATTTGAGTCACCCTAAAGCTAAAACCCTGGATGATGCTGTAAAATCGCTAATGGGTACTGCTTATGACAAGATGGACTGTTACACCCTGGTGGTTCAGGGTTTAAAGAATATGGGCGTGCGCTATCGAGGCAAGGGCAGTCTGAGCAGTGCGCTATTACAACGAGCCCGCACTGAAGGGCTGGCTGAAAACACCTATTTTACCGGGGAAGGGATTTCCGAAGCGCTGGGAAGTAAGGTATACAACAAAGCGATTACCCAGGTAAATAATATTGAGCAGCAAAGCCGTGATATATTCCAGGAGATGCAGCAATTAATGCAAAAAGGCGATATTTTATCCTTCTCTCTGGAAACCAGAGGCCATACCGGTATTATTTCACAAAACCAGAAACAGTGGACTTATATTAACTCCGGTCGTCTGGATCACGCCATTCATAACAACGCGCCCCGCCACGGAGTTGGTGAAGAGCCTTTAATTAAGGAAATCAGCAACTGGATTAAACTGGCTAAAAAACGCCGGGAATCGCTAACTATAACCGTAGGACGGCTGGATCGGAACAAACTGGTTTAGGCTAAAGAGCACATGCTCTAAGAATTTTTTTCGTTTTCCACTGCTTTTTCAGTAATTTCATGATACAGACCAATAACCCTGACAAACAAGTCTTTTAACTGAGCATCCGCCTTGTCCAGATAATATTCATTTTCTCTGGCATCTTTAAACACTTCATCCAGAAAATCCAGTTCATGGGCAGAAAGTTTTTTCCCCTCATGAACATTTGTTTTTATTTCCAGTAAACGCGGTAAACGCTGTTCATCAAAACGTTTTAAAATTGCCCTGATAACGGCCTGATCTTTCTGATTTTTTTCCATATCTTTTTTAATTCACTTTTTTGTCATTATGGCTTGATTATTGGTTATATAAACGATAAATTCAAGAATTAAATTTATTATGATTTCACATGGATTGCTTCTTATGCGCTCTTTTTATAGATATTTTTTGTTAATTATTTCTGCCTGTTTACCAATATTTTTCTCCATTAATGCACTGGCTACTCAAAATCATGCTGATAATGAAATCAATACGGTCATTCGTCTGGCAACCACTACCAGCACTCAGAACTCCGGTTTATTACAAAGTATCTTACCAATTTTTGAACAACAAAGCGGCTATCAGGTTCATGTCATTGCTGTAGGCACCGGCAAAGCTCTAAAAATGGGACAAAATGGCGATGTAGATCTATTAATGGTACATGCTCCCGGTGCCGAGAAAAAATTTATAAAAGACGGTTACGGCATTAAACGTTACGGCCTGATGTACAATGACTTTGTATTAGTCGGCCCGGCAGATGACCCCGCAGGACTAAGTAAAGCCCACAACATTGCTGAAGCCATGTCAAAAATTACCCAGAACAAGCCTCTTTTTATTTCTCGTGGTGATGATTCCGGTACCCATAAAAAAGAACGCTCACTCTGGCAGCCATTTATCCGAAACGGTCTGCAGCTGCAAAACAGTGACTGGTATCGGGAAGCCGGACAGGGTATGGGAAAGGTACTGCAAATAGCCGATGAACTGAATGCTTATACCCTTACCGATCGAGGCACCTGGCTGGCACATCAAAACCAGTTACATCTAAAAATTGTATTTTCCGGTGACCCTTTATTATTTAACCCCTACAGCATGATTTTAATAAATCCCGCTCGTTACCCTGATTTAAATCATCAGGGAGCCAGAGCCTTGACCCGCTGGCTGATTTCACCTCAGGGACAGAAATTGATTGGTGACTACCGGGTACATAATACCCGCCTGTTTACGCCTTCTGCGGATAGTAGCGATTTATCGGATTTTAATTAGTTCTGACTGTTGTTTTGGCAGCCGACGTCTTTATGCTGTTTATTCGACATATTTTTTAAGCATCTTTTGAGCCTGTTCAATGGACTTCTGATGCTTAAGAATAGCCTGCTCCTGTCTGGAAATAAATTCTCTGATACAGACTTCGTATTTTTTTACATCTATTTCATAGCGATTGCGATAACGCCCAGGAGAAAACATTAACGGTTTATTCGGCTCGAAACACAGAGGTTCAGGAATAAAAGCATCTGCTAAGACCATGTTTGGAAGAACAATCACAGCTATCAATATGGCAATTCTGTGTATAAATTTAATCATAATTATTCCTCTTCCAACAAAATGTATTCATCCCCCTGACAAACTAGAACCAGTATAACCCATATTTTTATATTCTACGGCTGGTAATAATACGATTTTTTTTAAGGTAACTACCTATATACTCCAACTTGAATGTTGTCTAATTCCGGGTTCGCCAGGTGAAAAGTTAAAAGAACAGGTTAACGAACTGAATAAAGTCATTAATCATTTTAAAGTTTAATTTTTTTATTTCAAAAATATATTTTTTATCTGAAAAAAATATATTACTATATACAATATTTATATTAACAGGCAACTACAATGGGTTTATTAAATTTTTTCAATCTTTTCAAAACCAGCACTACTAAAGATCCCGTCAAAAAAGCAAAAGCTAAAACCGTACAATTACCCGGAACTGAGCTTTACTACGACCCTGATCTTATTGATAATTTAAAAGATGATCATCAAAAACTGTTAGAAATTTATAACCATATGGGTGAAACTCTGGCTAGTAATAATTTTGATAAACTGGTCAGCCTGTTTACTGATTTTAAAACTCAGTTACAAAAGCATATTTTTACTGAAAATCTCAAGCTTTATATTTATCTAAGTCATGCTATTACCAACGATCCCGCTAGTTTGGCTAATATTATCGAGTTGAAATCTGAAATGCAGAAAATTGGCCGTGCAGTGAATAAATTTTTAAACCACTACTCCGAAATGCCCTGGACTGATGAACAAATCCACCTATTTCCTGAAGAATTTAATAATATTGGAAGTATCCTTGTTGATAGAATAGAGCGGGAAGAAAGTAATTTATATCCGCTTTACATGCACCCTTCCTCTTATATTTCTGCACATTGACAACTTATTCCACGGTAACACTTTTTGCCAGATTTCGTGGTTGGTCAACATCTGTTCCCTTAATAACAGCTACGTGATAGGACAGTAACTGTAAGGGAATGGTAAAAACCATAGGGGCTATCAGTGAATCTATTTCACCTACCTTGATTACTTTAATCGCTTCCTCTTCTTCTATATCCGCATTAGTATCTGCAAATACGTAGAGTTTTCCACCTCGGGTTTTCACTTCCTGAAGGTTGGATTTTAATTTACCTATTAAGTCATTATTAGGGGCCACAGAAACAACCGGCATATCGGCATCGACCAGTGCCAGAGGACCATGTTTTAATTCACCGGCAGGATACGCTTCTGCATGGATATAGGAGATCTCTTTTAACTTTAGAGCACCTTCCATAGCAATAGGATATTGAGTGGCTCTGCCCAGAAACAAGGTATGGTTTTTATCTGAAAATTCTTCTGATAATAATTTTATTTCTTCATCCAGTTTAAGTGCCTTTTCTATCTGACCTGGGAGTTTTCTTAAATTTTCTACCGCTTCTTTTTCCAGTTTGGTATTGCCCTTTTCTTTTGCAACACAAACCACCAGCATTAATAATGCTGTTAACTGGGTTGTAAAGGCTTTAGTGGATGCTACGCCAATTTCCGGCCCGGCATGGGTGATAAATGAGAGACTTGACTCTCTTACCAGTGAACTTTCTGGAACATTACAAATTACCAGTGAATATTTTGCACCCTGCTTTTTTGCTTCTCTTAATGCTGCCAGTGTATCCGCTGTTTCTCCCGACTGTGATATGGTTAAAATCAAAGTCTTTTCATTATAGACCGCTTTTCGATATCGAAACTCACTGGCCACCTCTATCATACAGGGTATTCCAACGATCCCCTCAAACCAGTATTTTGCTACCAGCCCTGCATGATAACTGGTTCCACAGGCTATAATATAAACAGAACTGATATCCTTAAAAATTTTCTCTGCTTCAAAACCAAAGGCATTAGTGAAGACATGTTCTTTATCAATCCGTCCTTCCAGGGTATCTGCTACTGCCTTTGGCTGTTCATAAATTTCCTTAAGCATATAGTGACGATATTCACCACGCTCTACTGCATCAGCACTAATTTCACTTTTACGCATGGGACGTTCAACTTCATCCCCGAAAACATCATATATTACTATGGATTCCCGACTAATATCAGCAACGTCACCTTCTTCAAGAAAAATAAACTGCTGGGTAACAGGTAACAGTGCAGATACATCTGAGGCAATAAAATTTTCACCAATACCCAGACCAATTACTAGCGGACTACCACTACGTGCGGCAATAATTCGTCCTTCGCTATTATCAATTACTCCCAGTGCATACGCACCTTCTAGCTCTTTGATGGTTTCCAGTACCGCATGCAGTAAATTATGACCCTTTTTTTTATATTCACCGATTAAATGTACTATTGTTTCACTGTCTGTATCTGAACTGAATTCAATACCTTTTTTTTGTAAATCTATTTTTATCTGTTCATAATTTTCTATAATCCCATTATGTACCAGTGCTACATCATTTTCATACATATGAGGATGCGCATTTCGGGTGGCAGGCTCACCATGAGTTGCCCAACGGGTATGTGCTATACCCACATGCCCTTTCAGGGGAATTTTTTCCAGTTCATCGGCTAGTTTCGAAACCTTGCCCAGTGCTCTTTGTCTATTGATGCACTGATCGCTGCCCTGAATTGCCAGACCCGCTGAATCATATCCCCGATATTCCAGCCGCCTTAGTCCCTCTATCAAAATAGCTTCAACATTACGCTCTGCTACTGCACCAACAATCCCACACATGTCATTTTTATCCTGTTTTAACTAACGACTAACGACTAACGACTTTATCTATTATGATTTATTTTTCTCTGGCCGTTTCCAGCCATTTATGGTTTTTTGTGCTGCTCTGGTAAACGTCAGTTTTTCTGCTTCAGCATATTTACTTAATGTCGAACCAGCACCAACAGTTGCCCCTGAACCAACCTCAATAGGTGCTACCAGTGCGGTATTAGAACCGATAAAAGCATTATTGCCGATTTTTGTCAGATGCTTATACGCACCATCATAGTTGCAGGTTATGGTACCCGCACCTATATTTACATTTTCACCCATTTCTGTATCACCGATATAGCTCAAATGATTTACTTTAGAGCCTCTGGCAATATAGGATTTTTTTATTTCTACAAAATTTCCAACTTTGGCCTGCTCATCCAGTTCAGTCTCAGGTCTCAGGCGTGCAAAGGGTCCAATATTACACCCATTACCTATCCTGGACTGTTCGATAATGCAGTTTTCCAGGATAATCACATTATCTGCAATGACTGCATTTTTAATAATACTGTTAGCACCAATACTCACATTATTACCAATAACACAGTTCCCTTCAATAATAACGTTAATATCAATCACTACATCCTGTCCGGCCTTAAGTGTTCCACGCAGATCAAAACGGGCCGGGTCCTTCAGTGTTACACCCTGTTCCATTAATATACTGGCCTGACGGTTTTGATATTCCCGTTCCAGTTCGGCCAGTTGTTTTTTATTATTGATCCCTTCAATTTCCTTACTGTCCTGCACAATATAGCTATTAACTGTTTGACCTTCTGTGACAGCTAATTCTATTAAATCGGTTAGATAATATTCACCCTGAGCATTATTATTGCCAATTTTATTCAGCCAGTGTTTTAATTTATCGCCATTAACCACCATAACTCCACTGTTAATTTCTTTAATCTCTCGAATATTATCATTGGCATCTTTTTCTTCGACAATTTTCTGTACTGCCTTATCTCTATCTCTGACAATTCTTCCATATCCACCCGGCTCATCCAGACAGGCAGTCAGTAAGGCTATCGACTGTTGGCCTTTAGCGATTATCAATTTTTCTAATGTCTGAACACTTAATAAGGGTACATCGCCATAAAGTATTAAAATATCAGCATTATCATCAATATGCTTCATTGCCTGCAGCACTGCATGCCCTGTGCCCAGTTGTTCTTGCTGTTCACACCAGATTAGCAATGGATCGGCCAGTGTTTCTTTAACTAATTCCCCTTCATGGCCATATACCAGACTGATTTTCTCTGCTTTAAGCTGTTTGGCACTGTCTATAACATGCTGTACCAGGGCTTTGCCTGCCAGCTGATGCAGCACCTTAGGTAGACTTGAGTACATTCGGGTGCCTTTTCCAGCGGCCAGAATAATAACTTGAAGTGGTTTATTGCTTGGTATTGCTTTGCTCATGGATAATTTTCTCTGCTTGTGCTGTATTTATTTAAATTTTTGTTATTCAGCATCTATCTAATAATTTTGTTAACAGGCTAATTATCGTCTCTTTTGCTCTTTTCTTATATGAGATTTGTCTTACATTTGTCTTACATAGTACACTGAATCACAAATATTAGGGTTTACCCTCGCATTGTAGGATTTATCCCTTGATTTTTTATGAATTCATGACTATATTACTAAACAATAATATTATTTAATAAGGATCTAGCAATGTTAAACAAAATTATGATTTATATAATTGGGTTAACATTCAGTTTTTTTATTTCTGGCACAACTCATTCTGATGCACTTGCTATCGAACATGAGGTAAAAACTGTTTCTTCAGTTTTAGATGGTTACTATAAAGAGTTCGACAAGGTTATTTCTAGCAATATCGAAAAGGCATCAAATACTGCCGCTAATAATAAAAAGCTGGATGCTCTTAAACAACAATCTGGGCAACAGAATTTACTTAGTAGTTATTATTCTGAGTATTTACCAAAATAAAGACTGTAACTGCTCAGCCGATTACACCATCTTTTACAATATGTTATTACTCAAACTTTTCAACAGGCAAAAAAAAGGTCGTATTTACATACGACCTTTTTTTTGCCTGTTGACGACACTTAATGACCGGAACGGTGTTTACGCATCTTCTCAATCAATTTCAATTGCGCAATAGCCTCTGCCAGAGTAGCTTCTGCCTTGGCAAAATCAATGCCTGATTCCTGATCTTTCAAAGCTTCTTCTGCTCGTAGTTTAGCCTCTTTAGCTGCCGTTTCATCCAGATCACTGGCTCTAAGTGCCGTGTCTGAAAGAATAGTTACGACATGCGGCTGAACTTCCAGCAAGCCACCGGATATAAATATAGATTCCTGATTGCCGCCTTGCTCAGTAATAATGACTTCACCGGCTTTCAGGGTGGATAACAACTGGGAATGCTGGGGTAAAATACCCAGATCTCCCTGTGCTCCTGGAACGATTACCATCTCTGCTATATTAGAGAAAATCTCTTTTTCAGCACTGACGATATTTAATTTCATGGTCATTGCCATGACAGTTCTCCTTAAACAGCATTAGCCTTTTCAAGTACTTCTTCAATACCACCGACCATATAGAAAGCCTGTTCAGGAATGTTGTCATGTATTCCTTCTACAATTTCCTTAAAACCGCGAATAGTATCTTTCAGACTGACATATTTGCCCGCAGTACCAGTAAATACTTCTGCCACAAAGAATGGCTGAGACAGGAAGCGTTGAATTTTACGTGCACGATTCACAATCAGTTTGTCATCTTCTGACAATTCATCCATACCCAGAATAGCAATAATATCTTTCAACTCTTTATAACGCTGCAGAGTTGACTGTACGCCACGAGCCACATCATAATGCTCATTTCCAACAATCTGTGGATCCAGCTGACGGGAGGTTGAATCCAGCGGGTCAACCGCAGGATAAATACCCAGTTCAGCAATTTGACGAGACAGTACAACCGTCGCATCCAGGTGGGCAAAGGTAGTCGCTGGAGAGGGGTCAGTCAAGTCATCTGCAGGTACATAGACTGCCTGAATAGAAGTAATAGAACCCACTTTAGTGGAAGTAATACGTTCCTGCAAAGCACCCATTTCCTCTGCCAGGGTTGGCTGATAACCCACCGCAGAAGGCATACGACCCAGCAGTGCAGAGACTTCGGTTCCTGCCAGGGTATAACGATAAATATTATCAATAAACAGCAGTACGTCATTTCCTTCGTCACGGAAACCTTCCGCAATAGTCAGACCGGTCAAAGCAACCCGCAGTCTGTTTCCTGGAGGCTCATTCATCTGACCATAAACCAGGGCAACTTTATCCAGTACATTGGACTCTTTCATTTCATGGTAAAAGTCATTACCTTCACGAGTACGTTCACCAACACCGGCAAATACCGAATAACCACTGTGTTCAGCCGCAATATTACGGATAAGTTCCATCATATTAACGGTTTTACCTACACCTGCACCACCAAATAATCCAACTTTACCGCCTTTGGCAAATGGACAAACCAGATCAATTACCTTAATACCGGTTTCCAGTAATTCAGCTGCAGCAGCCAGATCTTCATACGCTGGTGCTGGACGGTGAATAGATGCGCGTTTTTGCTCACCCACTTCACCTTTTTCATCAATTGGATTACCCAGTACATCCATAATACGACCCAGTGTTTCAGTACCAACAGGTACTGAAATTGGGGCGCCTGTGGCTGTCACTTCCAGGCCACGTTTAACACCATCGGTACTACCCATGGCAATACAGCGAACAATACCATCACCTAACTGCTGCTGTACTTCCAGAGTAAGCTCTGCGTCAGTGACTATTACTGCGTCATAAATCTTTGGTAAGGCATCACGTGGAAATTCCACGTCAACGACTGCACCAATGATCTGGACAATTTTTCCTGAACTCATTTTTTAGTTCCTCTTCAAATCTTAATTCTATACAGCGGCTGCACCGGCAACAATTTCGGATAGTTCCTGAGTAATGGCAGCCTGTCTTGCCTTGTTATAAACAAGCTGCAGATCATCAATCATATCGCCTGCATTATCGGTTGCGCTCTTCATTGCCACCATTCGTGCTGACTGTTCACAGGCCAGATTCTCAACCACACCCTGATATACCACAGATTCAATATAACGCATTAATAATGCATCAATAACTTCTTCTGCTTCGGGCTCATAAATATAGTCCCAGTGATATTTCATATTGGCATGATTATCTTCTTCAGAAATGTCATGATATCGGGTACGATTCTTATTTTCTGTCTGTGATAATGCAATAGGTAATATCTGTGCCACAATCGGCTGCTGCGTCATGGTATTAACAAATTTATTAAACACCACAAATAAACGATCTATTCTGCCTTCAGCATAGGCATCCAGCATTATCTTGACACTGCCAATCAAATCTTCCAGACAGGGTTCATCACCCAGATGTTCAGTATGGGAAACAATATTACCGCCGACACGTTTAAAGAAGGCACTGGCTTTAGAGCCAATAACACAAATATCTATTTCAACTTCTTTTTCATTACAGAATTTCATGTCTGAAATAGCTTCTTTAAACAGATTGGTATTCAATCCGCCGCATAAGCCTCGATCCGATGAAATAATAATATATCCCACCCGTTTCATCTCCCGCGCCTGCAGATACGGATGTTTATATTCTGTGTGTGCATAAGCCAGATGGCGAACCACATCAATCATTTTTTCAGCATAAGGACGTGACGCACTCATACGATCCTGAGCGCGTCGCATTTTACTGGCCGCAACCATTTCCATTGCGCTGGTGATTTTCTGGGTATTTTTAATACTGCTGATCTGACTACGAATTTCTTTTCCGCTTGCCATACTCAGGTCTCCTGTTTACCAGCTGCTATTGGATTTAAATGCTTCAACTGCTTCATTCAAAGCCTTTTCAATATCATCATTATAATCACCGGATTCATTAATCTGGCTCATTAAATCAGCATGATTGGCTTTCATAAAATCCTGCAGTGCATCTTCAAAATCGACGATTTTTGCGACCTCTATATCATCCAGATAACCTTTGGTTGCTGCAAACAGTGATACCGCCATTTGAGCAATGCTATAAGGAGAATACTGGGTCTGCTTCATCAGTTCTGTCACTCGCTGACCACGTTCAATCTGACTGCGGGTTGCTTCATCCAGATCCGAAGCAAACTGGGCAAAGGCCGCCAGTTCACGATACTGAGCCAGGTCAAGACGAATACCACCACCGAGTTTCTTAATGATTTTGGTCTGAGCTGCACCACCCACTCGAGATACGGACAAACCGGCATTAATCGCAGGCCGGATACCGGAGTTGAACAGGTCGGTTTCCAGGAATATCTGACCATCGGTAATGGATATTACATTGGTTGGTACGAAAGCTGATACGTCACCTGCCTGAGTTTCAATAATAGGCAAAGCGGTTAATGATCCGGTTTTACCCGTTATTTTTCCATCAGTTGCTTTTTCAACAAAATCAGCACTGACACGAGAAGCACGTTCCAGCAAACGTGAATGCAGATAAAACACATCACCTGGATACGCTTCACGACCCGGTGGACGACGTAATAATAAAGATACCTGACGATAAGCCCAGGCCTGTTTGGTTAAATCATCATATATAATCAGTGCATCTTCGCCCCGATCACGGAAATATTCGCCCATGGCACAACCGGAGTATGGTGCAATATACTGCATTGCTGCCGCATCAGAAGCCGTAGCAGCAACCACAATAGTGTTTTCCATGGCACCAAATTCCTCCAGCTTACGTACTACTGCAGCAATACTGGAGGCTTTCTGTCCTACCGCAACATAAATACATTTAATACCGGAACCTTTCTGGTTGATAATGGCATCTACCGCAACGGCGGTTTTACCTGTCTGGCGGTCACCAATAATCAGTTCACGCTGACCACGTCCAATTGGCACCATGGCATCAACAGATTTCAGACCGGTCTGTACCGGCTGATCAACAGACTGACGGGAAATTACACCTGGTGCGATTTTTTCAATGGGCGATGTCTCCTGGGCATCAATCGGGCCTTTGCCGTCAATGGGATTACCCAGTGAATCAACAACACGACCTAATAAAGATTCGCCAACAGGCACTTCCAGAATACGACCGGTACATTTAACCTTGTCACCTTCTGAGATATGTTTGTAATCACCTAAAACCACGGAGCCGACAGAATCACGCTCCAAATTCAGTGCCATACCAAAGGTGTTGCCGGGAAATTCAATCATTTCCCCGGACATGACATCACTTAAGCCGTGGATCAGAGCAATACCATCGGTCAGACTGACCACAGTACCTTCTGTATTGGCTTCGGTTGTTACATCAAAATTTTCTATACGACTTTTAATCAGGTCGCTAATTTCTGATGGATTTAATTGCATTTTTTAATCCTCTTGTTCCGACTTGCTCAGCTGTTCTATTTGTTAGCCAAGCAGGGAATGTGTAATTTTTTCCAGCTGTGTTTTTACTGAACCATCAATTACCATATCGCCTGCGCGAATGATGACCCCACCGAGTAATGATTTATCGGTTTTGGTGGTTATTGTCACTTCACGACCGAGTTTCTTTTTCAGTGCTTCTGCAATGCTTTTCTTCTGCGTAGCATTAACAGCATAGGCTGAAATCACCTGAGCTTTAATACTACCTTCAGATTCTGCATGCAATACTTCAAAAGCATCAGTAATCGCGGGGATAATTTCCAGACGACCATTTTCTGCTGCCAGTTTAAGAAAATTCATACCCTGCTCATCCAGCCCGTCTTTACAGAGCTCCTTAAACAGTGATAAAACCTGTTCATCAGAAATATCCGGGTTGGTGATCACCTCGATCATGGACTCATTCGAAGCTACTTCTTTAAGAAGAGCCAGCTTGTCAGACCATGCTTTAAGATTTTTATCGGCAACTGCCAGAGAAAAGATTGCCTGAGCATAAGGTCTAGCTAATGTGCTTATTTCTGCCATTATTAAGTGTCCTTATATCTGCCCGACAACATCTTTCAACAATGCGCCATGTGCTTTGGCATCGATCTCTTTCTTGATGATCTTGCCTGCTGCGGCTACGGTGATATCAACCACCTGGGCACGCAGTGTTTCTTTTGCACGATTCACTTCTTGTTCAATCTCAGCATTTGCAGCTGTAATCAGACGTTCACCTTCGGTCTTGGCATCAATTTTAGCTTCATCTATTATTTCCGCCGCACGTTTCTGTGCCTGAGCAAGTATTTCTGCTGCCTGCTCTTTGGCTTCCTTAATATGTTGAGCTGCTTTTTGCTCTGCCAGCTCCTGTTCGTGTATTCCACGTTCAGCAGCAGCAAGACCATCGGCAATACGCTTCTTACGATTGTCCATCATCTGGGTCATTGGTTCCCAGAGATATTTACCTATGAACCAGACCAGTATCGCAAAGGTTATTATCTGGCCTATAAGAGTTGCGGTAATGCTCATCGCCTAATTCCTGTTGTTTGTTAAGTTAATACTTTATGTGTTTCACTAAAAACAGATTAACCGCCAACAGAGGCTTGAACAGCTGCAGCAAACGGGTTAGCAAATACAAACCACATTGCCATACCCAATACGATCATTGGGAATGCTTCCATCAGACCACCGGTAAACAGCATTTGCCCCATTAATTGCGGGCGCATTTCAGGCTGACGGGCAATACCTTCCAGGAACTTGGAACAGATTAAGCCCCATCCCAGTGCAGAACCCAGACCTGCCGCAGCCAGAATAATACCTACTGCGATTGCTGTGTAACCATAAACTAAAGCCATTGCTTCCATTAGTTTCTCCTAATATTTAAAGTTTGAATATTTAAAGGTTTTGAATAGTGTGTTCGTTGCTGTTTAATGTTCTTCTTCCATGTCCTGATGCGCCATGCCCAGATAAACGATGGTTAATAACATAAAGATAAAGGCCTGCAGTGAAATCACCAGGATATGGAAAATTGCCCATACAGTACCTAAAGCTATTTGAGGTAAAAGTCCCAGTAAAGAGGCACCACCTAAAAGTGCAATCAGCATAAAGATCAACTCACCGGCAAACATATTACCGAACAGACGCAGACCCAGGCTGACTGGTTTAGCAATCTCTTCAATCGACGTCATAATAATATTGACCGGGATTAGATACTTGCCAAAAGGGTGAAACAGGAACATTTTAAGATAGCCAATCGGCCCCTTAATCTTAATATTGTAAAAAATGATTAATACAAAGACTGAAATTGCCAGAGCAAAAGTTGTGCTGAGGTCAGTGGTTGGAACCACTTTCATATAATGAATACCTACCAGCTTGCCTAGTGTGGGAAGTAAATCGACCGGTAATAAGTCCATTGCGTTCATCAGGAACACCCACATAAATATCGTTAAAGCCAGAGGCCCTATAAGGGGATTACTACCAGGGAAAATATCTTTAATTTGCTGCTGAACAAATTCAACAATCGCTTCTAATACATTTTGACCACCGGACGGGGTGTCCGCTGTCATAGATTTGCCCATCTTCCAGGCTATATACATCAGCACACCGGCTAATAACCAGCTATAGAACAGGGTATCCAGGTTAATCACCCAGAAACCACCA
>JALSUJ010000167.1 GCA_027071355.1 Gammaproteobacteria bacterium
TAACTATTCAGCTTAATTTGATAAGAGCGTCAGGCATCTGCAGTTAAACTTTTCATTAGAAAGAGCCATTTTAAAGGCCAGTTTTCATCCGGCCGTCTGGAAAAACGAGTTCGAACATAGCGGCTCAACTGACCTTCCATAAAACTGGTCAGAATTTCAGCAAAATAACCTATATTGCCCTGATAATGAAACTGCCCTTTTAGCTCAGCTTCTCTTAATACCTGCCGTAACTGTGTTTCTATTCTTTGAAAAAACTGGTCAGTTCGTTTGAGCAGACGTTCATTTTCACCAATTAAAGCATCCCCCAGCAGTACTCGGGTAATACCCGGATTTTTTGCTGAGAAACCCAGCACAATTGCAATAATCCGTTCCACCTGAGCAAACACACCGTCCTGTTCAACAAGCACTTTTGCAATTAGACCAAAAACACTTTCCTCACTGAATTCAATCAGCGCTTCAAACATTTTTGCCTTACTGGGGAAATGGCGGTACAAAGCAGCTTCTGATACACCCACAGCACGAGCCAGACCTGCAGTAGTGATCCGTTCACCGGGATTATTTTCCAGTTCCAGAGCCAGCGCCTGCAGGATCTGCTCCTTACGATTGATTTTTGGTGCCTTACTCACTCTTCATCCCTGGGACAGTCACCAAAAATAAGTGTACCGATCCCTTCATCAGTAAACAATTCCAGCATCACCGCATGCTCGATACGCCCATCAATAATATGAGCAGAACAGACATTATTTTGTACTGCTTCCAGAGCACAGCGTATTTTGGGCAACATTCCACCATGAATAGTGCCGTCTGCAATTAATTCGTCTACCCGCTTAACACTTAAACCGGTTAATAATTTTTCTTTTTTATCCAGCAGGCCCCGGATATTGGTCAACAGGATTAATTTCTCTGCATTAAGTTCTTCTGCCAGTTTTCCCGCCACCAGATCAGCATTAATATTATAAGATTCTCCATTTTTACCCAGTCCAATCGGTGCAATTACTGGAATAAAATCACCATGAATCAACATATCGACAATGGAGGTATCAATATTGGTTACTTCTCCTACATGGCCGATGTCAATAATTTCCGGCGCAGTCATTTCTTCCGACTGATGTGAAAAGCGCATTTTTTTGGCACTGATCAAGGCACCATCCTTACCGGTAAGACCCACAGCCTTGGCACCATGAGAATTAAGCAGGGCCACTATTTCCTTATTGACCTGACCTCCCAGTACCATTTCTACCACATCCATGGTTTCTTTATCAGTAATTCTCATACCGCCTACAAAACGACTCTCTTTGCCCACCCGTTTAAGCAGATCGCCAATTTGCGGTCCGCCACCATGAACGACGACAGGATTCAGACCCACCAGTTTTAATAACACAATATCTCTTGCAAAGCCGTTTTTTAATTTTTCATCTATCATGGCATTACCGCCATATTTAATAACAATGGTACGGCCCTGAAATTTTCTGATATACGGTAATGCTTCACTTAAAACGTGAGCTATGGTACTGGCTGAACTGTGATTTATACTCATACAAACTCTTGATAACTATTAATTACTCATTATTATAATAACGTATTACGACTCAATTAGATTACTCTAAAATGGAAACTCCAGCCCTGGTTTAACTTCCAGAATAGCTTCTTTAAAACTACTGGCAATACGCTGCAGCGCCTCTTCATTTTCTGCTTCAAAACGCAGAGTCAGATTATCACTGGTATTAGAGGCTCTAACCAGTCCCCAGCCATCGGGAAACTCTACACGAATACCATCAATAGTAATGATTTTGCCTCCTGAAAAATGACCGCTATCAGGGTCGATTTTTTCCATAATGGCACTGGCATCTGTGGCAGGGACAAGAATTTCAGGGGTATTCAATGCATCCGGAAGTTCTGCAAAAACCTGACGTGATTTTCTTAAATCTATAGACAGGATTTCAAGGATTCTGGCAGCCACAAATAAGCCGTCATCAAAACCATACCAGCGTTCTTTAATAAAGATATGTCCGCTCATTTCTCCTGCCAGCAGTGCGCCTGTTTCCATTAGTTTACTCTTCATAAAAGAATGACCACTCTGACACATTTGCGGATTGCCGCCCAGATCACGAATAAATTTGTCCAGCTTATTCGATGATTTAACATCATAAAGTATGGTGGCATCCTTGTTGCGTGAAAGCACATCCTTAGCCAGTAACATTAAAATTCGATCCGGCCAGACAATATCACCACCGGAAGAAACCAGCCCAATTCGATCGCCATCACCATCAAAAGCAAAACCAATATCCGCTTTGATTTCCAGTACTTTATCTATTAATTCTGATAAATTTTCCGGGCGACTGGGATCAGGCTCATGAACCGGAAAATTACCATCCACCTCGGCATTTAAAGCCGTAACCTGGCATCCCATCTGTTCAAAAAAAGTAGCTGCAAATTGCCCTGCGACTCCGTTTCCGGTATCAATAACAATAGTCATGGGGCGGGCAAGAATAACATTAGCCGTTATTTTAGTAATATATTCTTCCATAATATTAAGCTGCTCTACCCTGCCCACAGCATTATGAGCTTCAGCTGGAGTACTACCGCCCTGTTCAGGCGATAAAATCCGCTGTTTTAATTTATCCAGTCGCACCTGACTATAACAATGTCCATTTAACAGTACTTTCAGACCATTATAGTTCGCTGGGTTATGACTGGCAGTTATCATCAAACCATTTCCATCGGTTTTTGTCAGAGCAGCAAAATACAATACCGGACTGGTAACCATACCGATATCCAGTACCTGCAAACCACTGGCAACCAGAGTATTAACCAGAACCTGATGCAGTTCTGGACTGCTATTGCGCCCATCACGAGCAATAGCAATCCGCTCCTGTTTCAGTTCATTCATTTCCCTGGCAATACCAAGAGCAATTTGTCTAAACACTTCACTATTAATATATTCACCGTATTCACCGCGAATATCATACGCTCTGAAAATTCTGTTCAGAACTTTTGTCAGATACTCTATATCCACATCATTACTGTCATCCACAGTAATACCCGGTCCGTTATCCGCAATATCCTGCTTTGCCTTAACTTTTCTGGAAGGATCCAGAATAGAACTATCGCTATCTTCTTCTACCTGTTTACGATTCTTTAATATTTTACCCAGCAATAGAATCAGCAGAATAATAGCCGTAACCAGGAATATTGTTCCCAGCACCAGAGTCAGCAGCGGCAGCCATAACTGGGCAATACTCAGCTCACTGGTTTGTGCAGCAGGCCATAATTTTAACTGCCATTGGGTATTTTTAATACTGCTTACCACAAACAGGGGCAATCGTTTAAGAGCAGTATCCCCTTTTTTGGCCAGAACAGATGATCTTCCCGAAAAACGCTGGATAAGTTCAACATAACCGGTTGAATACTTGAAGTCCTTTATTAACTCTTTGACAAAAACAGGGGACAGGCTGGCATAAATATAACCAATAGTAACATCCTGTTTTAAGTCTACATCCCGGTAGGCAACTTTTCTAAGCATCACCAGACGGGCACTTTTGGTATTGGCACGATGCATTTCTATTTTTAGAATATTGGCCTGTTTGTTATTAGAATTTTTCAGCTCATTAAGCAACCCCAGGACAGCATAGCCC
>JALSUJ010000168.1 GCA_027071355.1 Gammaproteobacteria bacterium
GCCAGACAGATAAGCGGAAAAACTCTGGTTTCTCTACCGGAAAATGGTTTGTCACTGGAGAAACTGGAAATTGAATTAATTCAGCAGGCACTGGATAAAACCACCGGTAATCGTACCCGTGCAGCCCGTTTATTAGGTCTGACTCGCGATACCTTATTGTATCGTATGAAAAAATATTCCCTGACCTGATACAGGCTGACAGGAAAGCCTTATAATATCAGGACTACCGACTTATCTTCTATTTACCCATTAATAAAAGACAGTCAGAATTTTTCTCAAAACCTAAGCTTATGCTGGCCTGGCTAATGATGTCTTTCTGATAATCACCACTTAATATGGTTTTATAACAGCCATATTCCTCTGCCAGTTCGGTGGCATATTTTAGTAATTCAAAAGCAATATCTTTTTTTCGGGGACTGTCCTGTGTGATCAGATCAGTGATTAATGCACTGCTGCTGCCTTCATGACTCATCTGGACAATAATAACCAGAGTTAAAGTACCCATTAAACCCTGCTCTGAACTGGCGACAATCTGAAAATAGTTGCTGTCTTCCAGAATAGACTGATAAATAGTATTACCATCCCTGCTTTCCATTGCGTTGCCGTTATCGGCCAGAGGACTATTGATAAGGGACAGGATTTCATCCAGATCATCATTGTTTGCTTTTCTTACGATAATGCTTTCGGTCATAAGTTCTTAGAATCCTTGTTTCCAGACAAGCGCTTTATCAGGTGATGTATAACCCAGATTGCCGGCCAGATGCAAAGCAAGTTGTTGCTCTACCCGCAGGCGATCTATCTTTTCAATATAGTCACAAAGCTGAACGACTTCAAGATTTTTATAGCCGCAGGGATTAATGAGTTTAAAGGGGCTTAAATCCATATCCAGATTCAGGCTCAGGCCATGAAAACTACAGCCTTTTTTGATGCGTAAACCGAGAGCCGCAATTTTGGCGTCATCAATATAGACCCCTGGAGCCTCTTTTCTGGCTCGGGCGATTATATTATATTCTGCCAGCGTATCGATCAGACTTTGTTCTATCTGGCTGACCAGTTTTCTCACTCCCATATCCAGTCGTTTTATATCAATCATCAAATAGGCTATTAATTGTCCGGGGCCATGATAAGTAACCTGACCGCCGCGGTCGATAGCGATGATCGGGATATCAGTCTGACTGAGTACATGTTCCCTGTTACCATTCCGTCCCAGAGTAAACACTGGAGGATGCTCCAGCAGCCAGATTTCGTCAGGGGTATCGGCAGTACGTTGTTCGGTAAAATGCTGCATGGACTGCCATATGGGTTGATAGGGCTGTTGTCCAAGAGTCCGGATGATCAGGGTGGCAGGGGCAGACACAAATTAGAGTGCCATTCGAGTGTGTTTATGAGCATTGAGTTCCAGATACAGATTATCCAGCTGTTCCCGACTACGGGCAATAAAAGTAACTGTAACCGCCAGGTATTTTCCATTGCGGCTGGGACGGGTTTTGAGCTTGTCTGAGGTGACATTGTCGACATGTTTCTGGCATACAGAGAGTACATAATCAGCATAATTATCAATGTTTTCACCCATTACTTTTAAGGAAAAGTCACAGGGGAAATGTAATAACTGGTCTTCATCAATGCTGTTATTGTCAGCAATCGGGGGTTTATCTGTCATGGTTAACTATTCTCAGTTGTTTATAACTCAGGTAACGCTCTGCCGCTGCGTAAATGCTCTTTATAGTCCTGATAGGAAAGATACATCTCCTGCCAGAGTGAGCCGGGTTGTCCGTTACCCACCAGTTTATCATTAAGTTTTGTAACCGGTAAAATTTCTTTGGTAGAGCTGGTGATCCAGATTTCACTAGCCTGCATCAGTTCAGCTTCCGTGATAGGCTGTTCCTTAACACAGATTTTTTTGTTGCGGGCAATATGCACGACCAGATCCCGGGTCACTCCCGGTAATAACATCGGTCCTTTCGGTGGGGTGATAATACATTGCTGCTGAACAATAAACAGGTTGCTGGCAGCACCTTCTGTGGCGTATCCATTGCGTATTAAAATGGCTTCATCAGCATTATGATCCTGTGCTTCCTGGCGCAGCAGAACATTGGGCAATAAGGAAATGGATTTAATATGACATTTTAGCCAGCGATTATCAGCCAGTGTTACTGCCGCGACACCCTGGCGGACTTTTTCAGCAGAAACCGTTTTTAAGGTATTGGTCATAATGACAATTGTCGGTTGAGACTGTTCAGGAAAACGATGATCCCTGGGAGCCACACCGCGGGTGACCTGTAAATAGATGGATTGATCATCCAGCTGATTGAGTTCAATAAGATGTTCAATAGCTGCCTGCCACTGGCTATGGGTTAATGGATTTTTAATGCGAATGGCAGACAGACTATTGTCCAGACGCTGTAAGTGATGATTAATGCGAAACGGGTGGCCGCCATAAGCGGGAATTACTTCGTAGACACCATCTCCAAAAATAAACCCCCGATCCAGTATGGAAATATGGGCATTGCTTAAGGCCAGATATTCACCATTTAAATACACCACTGGATCAGACAATATTTTACTCCATCATCATCAGGGCGCTGTCTTTAGCCTGTTGCCAGAGGCTGCCCAGTGGAATGGTTTCCAGAGCGATTAAAGGGGAACTGGCCAGTAACTTGCCATTGAGTCGAATTTCCACTGAGCCCAGTTTGCTGCCCTTGTTAACAGGGGCTTCAACTGGGGTGTTTATATTCATTGCAGGTTTAAGGTTTTTATACTGTCCGCGAGCAATGGTAACCGCAATATCACTGGCTACACCAACCGCCAGTTGTTGCTTACTGCCTTTATAAATACGGATTTTTTTCAGGGTTTTTCCAGCAGGATAAATAATATGGGATTCATAAAAACGAAATCCAAAATTAAATAATTTCTGTGTTTCCCGTGCTCTGGCATCAGAACTGCTGGTGCCAAGTACAACCGATATCAGGCGCATATTATTGCGTTTGGCAGAAGATAACAGACAATAACCCGCTTCTTTAGTATGTCCGGTTTTCATGCCGTCAACACTTTTGTCCCACCATAATAATTTATTGCGATTAGACTGTTTAATTTTATTATAGGTAAAATCTTTGGTGGAATACCATTTGTAATACTGGGGGAAACGCTTAATTAAAACTCGAGCCAGAATAGCCAGATCGCGGGCAGTGGTTTTATGGGCCGGATCGGGCAGACCAGTACTGTTCATAAAGTTGGTGTTCTTCATACCCAGTTCATGAGCATGCTGATTCATTAATGCTGCAAAAGTATCCTCACTGCCAGCAATATGTTCTGCCAGTGCCACTGAAGCGTCATTTCCCGATTGAATAATCATACCCTGTATTAAATTTTCTACAGATACTTTGCTGTTGACGTTAATAAACATTCTGGAGCCTGGCGTTTTCCAGGCTTTTTTACTGACAGTAACCAGATCATTTAACCGGATATTGCCTTCTTCAAGTTCGGAAAAGACTACAAAAGCGGTCATTACCTTGGTGATACTGGCTGGTGCAACAGGCATATCGGCATTTTTCTGGGCAATAATTTTACCGCTATTGTAATCCATTAAAATATAGGATTTGGCAGCGATG
>JALSUJ010000169.1 GCA_027071355.1 Gammaproteobacteria bacterium
TGACTGATTAGATACAGAACTTATTACTAAAAGTTTATTACTAAAATAGCTAAAGGAAAAAAAATGCCAACATTCGTACGCACAGAAAAGTGTGATGGCTGCAAAGGTCAGGACAGAACGGCCTGCATGTACATCTGCCCCCACGACTTAATGAAGCTGGACAAAGACGGTTCAGAGACTGGACACGCCATGAAGTCCTTTAACCAGGAACCGGAGCAATGCTGGGAATGTTATTCCTGCATTAAGATCTGTCCACAGAACGCTATTGAAGCACGTGCTTACGCAGATATCGTACCGATGGGCGGTTCAGTCCAGCCATTACGTGGTACAGACTCCATTATGTGGACCATTAAATTCAGAAACGGCACCATGAAGCGTTTCAAATTTCCAATTCGTACCACGCCAGAAGGTTCTATTCAGCCGTATGAAGGCAAGCCAGAAGCGGACATGGCCAACATTAAAGAAGACAAAGGTTTCTTCAACAATGAAGGCAGCATCCCTTACATGGGCAACCGTGACGAGTTAATCCTTTTAAAATAAGCGATTAACGATTTCAGTTACGAAGAACAAGATTACAAATAAATTGAGGAAATCTAAATGTCAGGAACATTTGAAACGCCAGAAGTCATCGAAGAAACGGTAGACATTCTATTAATAGGCGGTGGTATGGGAGCCTGTGGTGCGGCTTACGAACTGGGCCCCTGGATCAAAGCCTCCGGCGAAGACATCAAAGTCAAGCTGGTCGATAAAGCAGCCATGGACCGCTCTGGAGCGGTAGCTCAGGGACTGTCAGCTATTAATACCTATATTGGAACCGAGCAGGACCCGGCAGACTATGCACGTATGGTCTCTAATGACTTAATGGGAATTACCCGTGACGACTTAGCGTACGACCTGGGTCGTCACGTAGATGACTCTGTCCACCTGTTTGAAGAATGGGGACTGCCCATCTGGAAACAGCCAGGAGACGAAGGCAAGGCTCTGAAAGACGGTGGTATGCCGGTACGTTCAGGTAAATGGCAGATCATGATCAACGGTGAAAGCTACAAATGGATTGTTGCAGAAGCGGCCAAAAAGGCGCTGGGCACAGAAAACATCCAGGAACGAGTCTTTATCGTAAAATTAGTTAACGACAAAAACGATCCTAAGCGTATTGCTGGAGCGGTTGGTTTCTCCACACGTGAAAACAAAATCTACGTATACACCTTCAAAGCCTGCTTACTGGTTTGTGGTGGCGCAGTAAACATCTTCCGTCCACGTTCCGTGGGTGAAGGTACCGGTCGTGCATGGTACCCGGTATGGAACTCAGGTTCCACCTATTCTATGGCGGCCGAAGCCGGCGCAGAACTGACCATGATGGAAAACCGCTTTGTACCCGCCCGTTTTAAAGACGGCTACGGTCCAGTTGGGGCGTGGTTCCTGCTGTTCAAAGCCAAGGCGACCAATGCCTTTGGTGAAGTCTACATGGACAAGAACAAAGAACTGCTGAACGACTATCCTCCTTATGGACTGGCCAAAGTACCCGCCTCCTGCTTACGTAACCACCTGATGATGAAAGAAATGCGAGAAGGCCGTGGTCCGATTTACATGGACACCGTAGCCGCTCTGGGTAAACTGGCCGAAACCATGACCCCGAAAGAAATCAAGCATCTGGAAGCAGAAGCGTGGGAAGACTTCCTGGACATGTGTATTGGTCAGGCAGGCGTCTGGGCTGGAGAAAACATCGAACCAGAGAAAACCAACTCAGAACTGATGCCTACCGAACCGTACCTGTTAGGTTCACACTCAGGATGTTGTGGTATCTGGGTATCTGGTCCTACCGATTTAGGAGCACCGGAAGCGTGGAGCTGGGGCTACCGTTCCATGACCACAATTAAAGGTCTGTTCACTGCGGCTGACGGCGTAGGTGCCTCAGGTCACAAATTCTCCTCAGGTTCCCATGCAGAAGGTCGTTTAGCGGCAAAAGCCATGGTTCAGTACGTGATAGACAACAAAGACTACACCCCGGAGCTGGACACCTCAGTAGAAGAACTGACGGGCGATATCTACCAGCCAGTACGTAACTATCTGGAGCACAAAGACTACTCCACAGCGATAGACGTTAATCCTAACTACATCACCCCCAAGATGCTGCAGTTCCGACTGCAGAAGATTATGGATGAGTACGTAGCCGGTGTTGCGACCATGTATCAGACCAATGCCAAGATGATGGAAGTGGCTGAGCACAAACTGGGTATGCTCAAAGAAGATGCCCAGAAGATGCGCGCCAAAGACCTGCACGAATTATTACGTGCCTGGGAAAACTATCATCGTATACTGACTGCAGAAGCGCACATGAAACACATCCAGTTCCGTGAAGAGTCCCGTTACCCAGGATTCTACTACCGCATGGACTTCAACATTGTTGATGAAGAAAACTGGAAGTGCTTTGTCAACTCCACCTACGACAAGAGCACTCAAACCTGGAATTGCTTCAAGGTTGAGCACGTTGATGTAGTAGACAAGTCGGTATTAATGAAGTAATTCATTAGACGAGCAAAACCAAAAAAGCCCGGTGAGCTAACGCTCCCCGGGCTTTTTTAGTTTTAGAGTTAAGAGCAGTGTTGAGAAAGAGAGCAGCGCTGAGCGTTGAGCGTTGAGCGCTGAGAAAGAGCCAGAGCCAGAGCTAGAGCCAGAGCCAGAGCCAGAGCCAGAGCCAGAGCCAGAGCAAAAGACGTTACTTGTACACTCTGCTCTTATCTCTTCGCTCTTTCTCAGCGCTCAACGCTGCTCTTTCTCAACGCTGCTCTTTTTTTAATTCCCAAAAATGTCTTTCCGATATTTCATCAACCGAAATCCGTCTTTAAACGGTACTACATTATTTTCACGAATAATCTGAGCGGCCTCATCGCTCTTAATAAAATCAAGGAAGCGACGGACTTCTTTTTTCTCGGCTTTTGGCAGTTTATATAAAGAGGTATAAGTCAGATAAAGAGGGCGGTAGAGGGTGTAATGTCCGGACTTAATGGTTTCATAATCAGGTTTGATGCCATCCAGGCTAAGGATTTTAACATTACGTTTACGGGCACTGGAGATTCCAGTGACACCTAAAGCACTTTTGTCTTTTTCAATGGCTTTTTCCAGTGGGCCTGAAGAATGAAAATATTTATTAGAGACAAATTCTTTATTAAGATCATTAAACAGCATTTTTCGCATGCTGTATCCTACCCCGGAAATTTTGGAACGACGGGTATAAAGGTTAATTTCTTCTTTGCTGTTTTTATCTCCCTGCCAGCCGGATAATTCATTCCAGTAGGTAATTTTGCCTTCCAGAATATCAACCAACTCCTGTTTTTTGATATCAGTTATAGGAGTATCTTTATTAACAATAACAACCAGCGCGTCCCAGGCAACCAGAATAAGCTTTAGCAACATGCTTTCTTCTTCAGGAGTATGCATAGGAATACGGCAGGTGCCCCCCAGATGGGATTCGCCGGACTTGGCAGAACGAATGCCTTTGGTAGCTCCACCGCCTCTAAGCTCAATAGTAACTCCAAATTTCTGTTTATATGCGGCGGCAATTTCAGCCATAAATGCTTTTTTGGTAATACCACAACCGGTCCAGATAATTTTTTTAACTTCAGGCTCTGAGATCTGGCTTGTATTCGTTTTATTTTCTGTGCTTGTGTTTTCTGCACTAAGACTAAGTGAGGGTAAAATGATTATCAGAGACAGGAGCAGGGCATTACCGAAAAATTTTGTCATATTGAATACCATGATTTTAGTTTTATTATATTTTTGTTTTTTTTGTTTTTTTGTATTACTGAAGTAGAAGCCGTTATACAATAAATATAGCACAAATTAACTATAGCAAAAGCAAAGATTAAGCCAGCTTGAATATAGACGATATTACTAGTGTTTATATTCCTTTTTCTGAGTTTTTATTGAATTTATATAGCTAAATGCAATTCAATAAGTTGCTTCTTAAATCCCCTTGAGATTTTATAACTATATAACCATATCTAATATGAGTTTTTATCTAAGGATTTTAAAATGGAAGAATATAACCAGATTGTTACCGTAATTGCCATGAGTATGGGTGTTGCGTGGGCAAGCGGAATAAACCTCTACGCAGCTATTTTAATGCTGGGTATAATGGGTGCAACGGGAAATGTTCAACTACCACCCGGCCTGGAGGTGTTAAGTGATCCTATGGTAATTGGTGCTGCTGGGTTAATGTATTGTGTTGAATTTTTTGCTGATAAAGTACCCGGCGTTGATACTGGCTGGGATGCCATTCACACTTTTGTACGAGTTCCGGCGGGTGCTATCCTGGCAGCAGGTGCGGTAGGAGATGTATCTTCTGCAGCCAGTATAGCCGCAGGAATACTGGGAGGGGGTATGGCATTAAGTACTCATTCTCTTAAATCAGGTACCCGGGTGTTGATAAATACTTCACCGGAACCGGTCACAAACTGGACGGCTTCCATTACAGAAGATCTGGCTGTTATAGGTGGTTTATGGACTGCACTCCACTATCCCACTCTGTTTGTTGCTTTTCTGATTGTTTTTATTGTCTTAATGATCTGGCTGCTGCCAAAGCTCTGGCGTGGAATTATAGCGGTTTTCTCAACTATTGTGCGTTTTTTCTCATCTGAGCCAGAGAAAAAAGATGAATTTTCAAGCGCCATGTCCGAATCTATGAATCAACAGGCTAACCTTAATGAATCAGTATTAAATATGGAATATAAAAACAAAGAGGAGTGATGTATTAATAAATAGGTAAATCTTATAATTTTGTTGATAAAAATCAATAAAACTATAAACGGGTATTTGAAATACTACTTTTATTGATTATAGTTGTAAGGGTAAACCCTAGAATTAATTCACTAATCAATAAAGGGAAGACATGACCAGCTCACTTATTAAGTTCTTTGAATACGGCATTTGTGTATTATCACTTAGTACCATAGTGTTTGGAGCATACTCTTTATTTACTCTGTAAATCCGGGCATAATCTGTACTTTTCTCAGGCTAAATTTCATGCTTAGATTTATTATTCTGGTTTGTATTTTAGGTATCGTAAATCCTGTGGTAGCTGCTGAGTTTAATATTAAACTCAGAAAAACAGACATTAATGAATTAAAACAGCAGTTACTGCCGACTTTTGATCAGAATATAGCCTATCTTAATTCCATATTAGATTGCCTTGAACGGGGCAATTCAACAGACCATTGTCTTGATAAACAACGTCTTGATAAACATCGTCTTGATAAACACCCGCTTCCGGGGAAAAATTCCAGTGCTCAGCAAGCAGAAAATAGAACTGAAAATTTAAAACATACTATTCAAAAAAATGTCGCTCAGGGCAATTTATCTAAGCAGGATATTATTGATGGTTTAAAAAGGTTACTGCAACAGGCAAAGGAAGCCAGAGCCTGTTTACTGGCCGGACAAACAGCCAATGAATTGAAAGATTGTATTGTAAAATACCAGGACTCTTAAGCTGAATTCAGCTTAAAACAATTCTATCAAAACAACTTGCATATTTTCATTTTGTTTCCTATGTTTAGCTCATGCTGACAAAATATCCTGATTTAATTGAAATATGAACCGGTCTGCGCAAACGTTCAGTTTATGGCATATATTATTATTGCCCTTACTGTTTTTCCACGGACAATTACTAGCCGACGATCTTTCTAATTCCGATTCCGATATTGAAATTTATGTCAATGTCAGTGTTCCAGAAAAACATTATAGCCTCTCTGAAATCCGGGCTATTTTCGCCATGCGTAAAACAGTATGGTCTGATGGCAGTAAAATACACGTCTTTGTATTACCGGATAATTCTCCAGAACATCGTCAATTCACCAAATCCAGATTAAATATGTTTCCTCACCAGTTTCGCAGGATCTGGGATAGATTGATCTTCTCTGGTACCGGCAGGGCACCTGTAGAAGTTCAGTCGTTTGAGGAAATGCAGGAACGGTTAAATAACACGCCGGGCAGTATTGGATATTTAAATAAACTGAGCCATACTGGACATATCAGGAAGATCAATTATGAATAAAGTTAGTTTATTTTTAATCAGTTTATTTCTGTCTCATTCTGTAATGGCTTATGAACTGGCTGAAAATTTACAGGTACATGGCTTTTTTACCCAGAATGCAGTTTCCACATCTGATAATAATATGTTTGGAAATAGTGATAATTCTGTTTCTACTGATTTTACTGAAGCAGGTTTAAATTTCTTCTACACGCCACTTGAAAAAATTAGTTTTTCATTTCAGGCTTTATATCGTAATGCAGGTAAAGTCGATAATGATACTGTAGATATTGATTATGCTTTTGCGGACTTAAAGTTAAAAAATTATGAATCGGGTCGATATGGTTTACGCCTGGGACGGGTAAAAAATCCTATAGGTTTATACAATGAAACCAGAGACGTTGCTTTTACTACGCCTTCTATTATTTTGCCACAGGGGATCTATTTTGATCGCTCGCGTTCATTATTGCTTTCTTCCGATGGTGGGCAATTTTACTGGGAACAGTTTCTGGATAATAGCAGTTTAAGTTTTAAAATGAATTATGGCAAACCTCGAAATGATAATGATGAATTGCTCAATGCTATTATTCCTTATCCTACTCCTGTCATACCTGTTGCACCACAGGGTGAACTGGAAACATCTGGCTCAAAACCGGCACTTTTAACACAGATCAGTTATGAATCAAATGGGGGAGAATTTATTTATGCCCTGAGTTATGCCGATGTTGAACTTCAATATAATCCCAAAGCAAATGATTTATTTAAAGACGGTACAACAAAGTTTAATATGTATGTGTTATCCACACAATATAATGGTGAAAAATTCAGCTTGACCGGTGAATATAAATATCAGCAAAATGACTTTAAAGACTTTGGTATCTATTATCCAGATGTCGATCAGGTCAGTGAAAGCTGGTATGTTCAGGCGGCATATAGAATAAAACACAACTGGCAGGTCTATTCCCGTTATGATGAAACCTATTCTGATAAAGATGATAAAAATGGTAGTCGGGCCAAGCTGTCCGGGAATCCGAATTATCAGGCTTTTGCAAAATCAGCCATGCTGGGTATACGCTGGGATATTAATTCATCGATGATGCTTAGAGCCGAATATCATAATATTAATGGCACCAGCTGGCTGACAACTGCGGATAATCCAGATCTAAGTAAAACCAGGCAATACTGGGACCTTTTTGCTCTGCAGTTATCTCTTAGATTTTAAATACACAGCATAGAAAATAATAATATTCTAAAGTATTTATGTTTTAAGGCTTTCTGTAATCCCTTTTTTTCTAGGGGTTTCCTGTATCGTTTGTAAATGAGAACCAGTGTAAAATTTATAGCGTAAAGAATAGCAATTGTACAAAAAATAAAAGTACAAAAATAAAAATCTATCTAACCTGTTCATCTGAGATACTCTGCTGGACATAAGGGGGGCAAAATGCTGGTTCAGGACAAAACGTTTAACAATAACTTTACAGTGCAAATCGAAAATATTTTAAAGGAAAGTCGTCACGAACTTCAGGAACGTGCACATCTAATCTCTCTTGAAATAGATACCCATGCTGCAACGGCAAAAAAAGATGTTCATAATCATTTAAGTCATTATGTAAAAGTAAAATCTTTTCTATCCAATACTTCTGTATAGTATAAATGAGTAACAAAAATCAGGATGCAATAAATTGTGAACAGGTAACGGAATTTCAACGAGAAAGTATCCGCACTGGATTATCTCAATCCTGCCTGATGCAGGCCTTTTTAGATAACCTTTTTTATATGCAGGGGCGTCCCAGAAGTTCGGCTACTCCAAATGATGAATATATGGCTGCCGCCTATACGGTTCGTGATCGTATGTTAAAGCGCTGGGTGCATACGGCTCAAACATACAAAGAACAGGAAGTTCGAACCGTTTGCTATCTCTCAGCTGAATTCCTGTTAGGGCCACATCTTGGTAACAATTTAATTAACCTGGATATTATGCAAAAGGCTCAGGACAGTGCCATTAAAATGGGTCTTAATTTTGATAATATTCTAGCTCAGGAAGAAGAACCCGGTTTAGGTAATGGTGGACTGGGACGTCTGGCAGCCTGTTATCTGGATTCACTGGCAACCCTTCAAATTCCTGCCATTGGTTATGGTATTCGTTATGAATTTGGTATTTTTGATCAGCTTATTGAAGACGGCTGGCAGGTTGAAGTATCAGATACCTGGCTGCACAATGGCAACCCCTGGGAATTGCCCCGGCCTAAACTTAAATTCCCGGTCAATTTTGGTGGTCGTACAGAAACTTTTCAAAATGAACAGGGACAAATTAAAGTAACATGGGTACCGGAACTCAGTGTTAATGGTGCGGCATACGATACGCCCATTTTAGGGTATGGAGTTAATAACTGTAATTTATTAAGACTATGGAAAGCTGAGGCTCCTGAATCATTTAATTTTCAGGCTTTTAATACCGGTGATTATTATGGCGCTGTTCAGGCTAAAGCTATTGCCGAAAATATTTCTAAAGTTTTATATCCTAATGATGAGAAAATCGATGGTAAAGAACTCCGTTTAAAACAACAGTATTTCTTTGTTGCCTGTTCTTTACAGGATATGATCCGTCTGCATCTGGATTCTGGAAAAACTCTGACCACATTTCATCATAAATTTGCTGTGCAGTTAAATGATACCCATCCCGCTATTTCAGTGGCTGAACTGATGCGTCTTTTTCTGGATGAATATGATATGCACTGGGACGAAGCATGGGGTATCACTCAAAAAACGTTTGCTTTTACCAATCATACCTTATTGCCGGAAGCTCTGGAAACCTGGTCTGTTAAACTCTTTCAGCAAATCTTACCCAGACATCTGGAAATAATTTATGAAATTAATGCCCGTTTCATGGATGAAGTTCGAATGCATTTTTTAAGTGAGCATAACCGCCTGGACAGGCTTGCACGTATGTCTCTGATTAACGAAGAGGGTGAAAAATCCATTCGTATGGCTCATCTGGCCTGTGTCGGCAGTCATGCTATTAATGGTGTAGCCCAGCTGCATACCGAATTGCTTAAAGACACCATTTTAAAGGATTTTTATGATCTCTGGCCGGAAAAGTTCAGCAATAAAACCAATGGTGTTACACCCAGACGCTTCCTGGTACTGAGTAATCCCAAGTTATCATCACTTATCACCCAGACTCTTAACAATAGAGACTGGATCAGAGATATGACCCAGCTCAAAGCTTTGGAGTCTTACGCTGATGATGATAAGTTTCAAAATGAATGGTGTAGCGTCAAAACTGCTGCAAAAAACAAACTGGCCACCTGGATTAAGAATAATGTTGGCGTGAGTATCGATCCCAATTCACTTTTTGATATTCAGGTCAAACGTTTCCATGAATATAAACGTCAACATTTGAATATACTGCATATTATCAGCCTTTATCAGCGCTTTAAAGAAAATCCATCACTGGAAATTATACCCAGAACCTTTATTTTTGGAGGCAAAGCGGCTCCCGGTTATAAAATGGCCAAGTTAATGATAAAACTCATTAATGCCGTTGGTGATGTGATCAATAAAGATCCCGAGATTAATGGTTTCCTGCGGGTTGTCTTTATCCCAAATTTTAATGTTAAAAATGCCCAGATGATTTATCCGGCAGCGGATTTATCAGAGCAGATCTCAACCGCAGGCAAAGAAGCTTCCGGGACGGGTAATATGAAGTTTACTATGAACGGGGCACTGACAATAGGCACTCTAGATGGTGCAAATATTGAAATCCGGGAAGAAGTAGGCAGTGATAATTTTTTTCTGTTTGGACTGACAGCCAGTGAAATCTCTCAATTACACACGGATGGTTATGTACCCGGTCATATTATTGAAAATAATCAGGATCTAAAAAACACCCTGGAATTAATTGACTGCGGTTTATTTTCACATGGTGATCGCAGTTTATTTAAACCCTTGACCGACTCACTAAGATACCATGATCCGTTCTTTGTTTGTGCCGACTTTCAGTCCTATGTAGATTGCCAGACTGAAGTCAGTCATCAATTTCGAGACAGCAAACACTGGACCCGTATGTCAATACTCAATGTAGCCAGAGTAGGAAAGTTTTCATCCGATAGAGCTATCAGGGAATATTGTGAGGATATATGGAATGTCTCACCGGTACCAGTGAGATTAGAGCAGCGTTGAGCGCTGAGCGCTGAGCGTTCAGAAAGAGCCAGAGCCAGAGCCAGAGAAAAGAGCAGGTCATTAGTTGTTTTGTCGTCAGTCATAAAAAAAGCCCGCTCCGGTTTCCCGGGCGGGCTTTTTCTTTGGCTCTTAGCTTTTAGCTCTCGCTCTTTCTTAACGCTCAGCGCTCAGCGCTGCTCTTATTTCGCTATCTTATTGAGCTTCTCGGCCTGGATGACCTGTCCGTCCAGTGCCGCATCCTTAGCCGAACGGCCGAAGGCGACGGACATCAGGGTTGAGTAGTACACTACCGGGATATTGAACCTGGTGCCGAACTTGGCATTGATTTTATCCTGATAGACCTCAGTGTTCATCTGACACACCGGGCAGGGCGTGACTATCATATCCGCACCGTGGTCCATGGCAGACTCCAGAATTGGCTTGATGAGGTTAAAGCTCTTGTCCGGCTCAGAGAAGGCCAGTGCACCGCCGCAGCAGGAGACTTTTTTCTCATAGTCGCGAATGGGCTCACCACCGACGGCGGCCACCATATTGTCCAGGTACTGAGGGTTCTCAAAGGACTCGCCGTGAATACCAAACGGACGGTTGGTCTGACAGCCCACATAACCGGCGATTTTAATGCCTTCTAAAGGTTTCTTGACCTTGGCAGTAATGGCGTCCATACCGATGTCTTCCACCAGTACTTCCACCATATGACGGATTTTCTTGTCATTTTTCATTTCCAGACCGGCTTCCTTAAGTGCCAGACCAGTGCCTTCCTTGATTTTAGTACTCTGGGCGATCCGCTCAGATGCCTCACGAGTGGCCAGCCAGCAGGCGGCACAGGTGGCTACAATATCCTGCTGCGGATGCTGCTGCTCAGACAGGGCAATGTTTCGTGCCGACAGGGAAACACGAGGTAACTCACCCCCCCCGGCATAACCAATGGAGGCGGCACAACAGTTCCAGTCTTCAATGGTATTGAGTTTGATGTCCAGCTCTTCACACATGCTTGTGACCGAAGTCAGGTAGTTGGAAGAGGATGCCCCGGATTGTGATGAACAGCCGGGGTAAAATGAATATTCTTTTTTATCAGACATGGTTTTACTATCCTCTACTTACTATTGGCTTCAATGGCGGCACTTTCCAGCTCCGCGGCTTTTTTGAGCATGGCATGGAAACCGGACTTATCTTTGACACTGTGACCACCCCAGGCTTCATTAACCGCCATCCGTTTGGTCTTAAGCATGTTCATGCCCAGTTTCTGATTGGCCATGGCCACTTTAATGCCTTCACCAAAGCCGTTCATAAAGTACAGGCTAATGCCTAACTTTAATTCATTAACGCGGCCTTTTTTGGTCAGGTTGTCCCAGAACAACTGCGCAAACTTGGCCGTAGGCTGCTGCTGAGGCACCAGATTCAGACGCTTGGCGTAAGTCGCCAGACCGTGCATGATGTGGGTAATAGGTAACTCACGGGGACAACGGGCAATACAGTTGTAGCACGAGGTACACATCCACATGGAATCACTTTGTAATACTTCATCACGCTTGTTGGCGCGGATCATCATAAAGATTTTCTGGGGCGTATGTTCCCAGTGTGGCCCCATGGGGCAGGAGCCCGCACAGACACCACACTGCATACACATGCGCACCATATCGCCTTCTTCGACATTGTCGATCACTTCTTTTAGGAAGTTGCCCTGATACTTTTCAGCCAGGGCCTGATTTAAATCACTCATTGATAGTTTCTCCTGGTTAGAACTTGAATGGGCTCATGCCGATTTCTTCCACAACTTTGGCCATATCGTCAATCAGCTCAGGTACCCGCTGAATGTCGGTAATGGCCACTTCATGAACGGCCACCCGTTCTTCTTCCAGATTTAATGTCTGTAAGGTGTCGGCAATCTTACTCATGCGCACATGGGCCATTTCAGAGCCTTTAACAAAGTGACACTGATAATCGTCACCTTTCTTACAGCCCATTAAGACCACGCCGTCATAACCGCTGTTTAAGGCATCAGTGATCCAGATGGTGTTGACCGAACCCAGACAGCGTACCGGAATAACCCGCACAAAGGCAGAGTATTCAAAACGGTTCTGAGCCGCCATGTCCAGTGCAGGGTAGGCATCGTTTTCACAGGCCAGTACCAGCAGACGGGGCTTTTCATCAAACTCGTCCGGAATATCACAGGCCTTGATTTGCTGACCCACGGAGTCGATGGAGTAGTTCTCAAAGGAAATAACCCGCACCGGACAGGCACCCATACAGGTACC
>JALSUJ010000170.1 GCA_027071355.1 Gammaproteobacteria bacterium
GTGTCAAGAGACCGGGCTGTATAACCGACGCTATTTACTATCTCAACTTGAAAGTACCGTTGAACAGGCTGATAGTAAAAATGCCTACCTGTTGTTTATTACCCTGGATAACTTCCAGTCTATCCGGGACAAGCTTGGTGTCGTTAATAGTGATCATATTATTGTCGATATTGCGAACTTACTTAAAAAAGAGACTATTGACAAGGGTATTTTACTGGCTCGTTTTGAACCTTACCGCTTTGGGGCCATTATTAAAACAAATGACGAAAAAAAGACCCTGGAACTGGCTGAAAATATCCGCAAAACAGTGGATGCTCATATTGCTGAAGCAAAGGATAAAAGTATCACTACAACCTGCAGCATTGGTGTGGTATTAATCAACTCCTCTCATCAGGATTCACAGAACTGTCTGAGCCACGCACAAAAAGCCTGTAATGAAGCCATTGAGAAAGGCGGGAATCAGATTAAACTTTATGTCCCTGATGCCAGTGAAATGGATGATCGGCACCTGCTTCAGCACTGGGCATCTGAAATTGAAAATGCCATTAAACAGAAACGTATGTTTTTAATGTTTCAACCCTTTGTCAGCCTGATGGGTGAAAGTAGTGAAAACTATGAACTTTATATCCGCATGCGTAACGAACAGGGTGGAATTATTTCCCCCAACGAATTTATGCCCCTGGCTGAAGCATCCAGCCATTCTATCCATATAGATCGATGGATTATTGCTGAAGCCATTCGAGTTATCGCAGAGAAAAATGCTGAAGGACGCAACTTCCGCTTTATCATCAAACTCAGCAGCGCCTCCTTAAATGATAATAAATTTATCACCTGGGTAAAACATAATCTGGACCGATACAAGGTAAAAGGAAAATCTATAATATTTCAAATCAATGCTCATAAGGCATCTGAAAACTTACGCGCCATGCAAAAACTGACTCAACAGGTACATCAGTTAGGCTGTTTGTTATCATTTGAACATTTTGGAGTGGAAGAAGATTCCTTTACCTTATTGAAACATGTTATTGTTGATTTTCTTAAACTTGATCTGAAACTGGTAAAAGATATTTCCACCAATGGGGAGCGGCTGGCAGCGCTCAATGATATCTGCACCAGAGCCAATGATATGGGCATCAAAACTATTGTACCTTTTGTAGAAGAGGCCGGTTCTTTGTCCGTAATCTGGCAGTCTGGAGCGCATTATATTCAGGGGGAATTTTTACAGGAACCCAGTACCGCACTGGATTTTGATTTTTCAAGTTTTTCCTGACACTCTGCGTCTAAAAAGGGGATGGCAAAAAGATGTCAATCTCATGAGTGCAGGCAAACGAGCAATGTCTTTATTATCACATGTCTTACACCAGATAGATGGAAGCTATTTTTATTCTCCATCATCTTTATCGTACTTATGCTGCTCCTTATGTTTCACGTTAGAATAAAGCTCCATATTCTGCTGAATTTTCTGATTTATTGAACCGTCAGGATACTGGCCATTCTTATCCAGTTTACCGGCATCCATACCCATTAACAGGCATAGAGCATCATCCACATGCTCAATACCATAAATAGTAAACTGCTCCTGTTCAACAGCACTAATAAGCTCTTTTTTCAACATCAGGTTAACAATATTACTGGCAGGGATAATAACGCCCTGCTTACCGGTCAGGCCTCGTTGTTTACAAACATCAAAAAAACCTTCAATTTTCTCATTTACGCCACCAATAGCCTGAACTTCACCCAACTGGTTAACAGATCCGGTTAAAGCAAGAGACTGTTTTACCGGGATTTCAGAAACCGCAGACAATAACGCGCACAATTCTGCCACCGAAGCACTATCACCATCGACTTCACCATAGGATTGTTCAAAGGTCAGATTAGCATCAATTGATAACATTTGGGTTTTAGCATAATGATGTCCAAGATAGGAAGATAGAATCATAACGCCCTTACTATGGATATCCCCTCCTAAATCCACTTCACGCTCAATATCAACAATATGCCCATCTCCAACTCTGACTGTGGCGGTAATGCGTGAAGGCTGGCCAAAGGAAAAATCCCCAACCTGTAACACAGAAAGTGCATTGACCTGACCTGTCATCTGCTTATCAGTATCTATAAGAATAGTACCTTTAAGAATTTCTTCATAAAGTGCATCACGGTATTGATCCATACGATAAATACGGGCATGTATGGCTGCATTTACATCTTCCAGAGAGATTGCGTGTAAAGTATCTTTATCTGTATTACCATAATGTTGCTGGTTAAAGTATTCTGATTCAAGCACAAGATCTCTGAGTTCACCCATATGCAGGGATACCTTATCACTATTATCCACCAGCCGAGAACTGTGCTCAATTATGCGCTCAACTGCTGGACGTTCAATGGGGCTGACACCTTCCTGTTTTTGAATATCTGCAATAAGACGAGCATATTTATGAGTAATTTCTGCACTGCGCTGCATTTCTTCAGAAAAATCCACATGTACTTTAAATAACTTGTTAAATTCCGCATCATTTTGTCTCAATAGATGGTAAATATGCCGATCACCAATTAATACTATTTTAACCTTCAGAGGAATAGGATCCGGTTCAAGGGTCAGATTACGCGAAAAACTATGCAGTTCATCCAGCGGTTCAATAGTGATCAGCGATGATTTAAGTGCCCGTTTAAGTCCATCCCAGGCATAGGGATTAACCAGAATTTTTTCTGCATCCAGCAATAGATATCCATCATTGGCTTTGTGTAGAGAGCCGGGTTTTATCAGGGTAAAAGCTGTCAGTAAGTTACCCAGTCCCAGAGTATTATCAGTATTCTGTTCACCTTCTCTGGGATTATAATATGCTAGATGTTCAATGCGGCCAATCAGATTAGAATAAGTGGGATTATCTTCAAAAATAACCGGCATAGTATCTGCGGTGGAGTTGTCTACCAGGACATTCACCAGATAACGGTGAAAGTTGGCGGTTTTACTAATATGCTTACGTTTTTGCACCCCCTCCTTAGCATGAGTTTCTTCTTCATAAAATTCATCCAGATGATTTATAATATCTTCCTTAACTTCATTAAGGTAATTTTTCACCTGTTCATAATTTTCATACTCATTAAACAGGTTCTCCATTGAAGAATCCACCAGCTGAGTTACAATATCCTTATCCAGTTCATCCAGTTTCTCCTTGCCTTCCTGCTCCCATTGTGGAAATTTTGCCAGTGATTCCTGTAACTTTTCCTGATAATTATCAATTTTAGTATTAAATTCTTTCTGTATTTTCTCAGGTAATTTTTTAAAACTATCCAGATTACTGATCTCTCCCTCAACAATAGCCGAAAGTGTATAACCACTAGGTGTTCTGATCACCGCCACCTGATTTTCTCTAGCCTCATCAATCAGTTCATTGAGTAATTTGTCACTGCGCTCATTAATTTCATTTTCAATTGCCTGTACCTGTGCCGCGTATTCATCACTTTGAAAAGCGGCTGTAATTAAAGTTGAAATGACTTTGACCAGTTTTTCCATGGCATCGGCCAGCGGTTTTGCCATACCGACAGGAAGGCGTAGAAATCTGGGGTGTTGTGGGTACTCAAAGTTATTGACATAGCACCAGTCAAAAGGCTTTTTACGATTCACATAATGTTTTTTCAGCAGTTTCTTAATTAACGCAGTTTTACCTATCCCTTCTGAACCCAGTATAAACAGATTGTAACCTTTATGATTAATTCCCATGCCGAAATCTATAGCATCCAGAGCACGATTCTGCCCGATAATTTCATCCAGTGCAGCCAGCTCATCAGTGGTATTAAAGTTTAAATCACTTAAATCACACTTTTTATAGAGCTGTTCAAGAGACAAAACATGACAGGATGAGGTATTATGTGTGTGAGTCATTTTTCATTAATCCAATACAAAAAAATTACAATAATGGCAAAACATAAAGCACATCATTCATTCTCTAACAAACAGGCCGATACTGACGGCATGGAGAATGATGAACATTATATCAGTAAATCACAGGCCAAACGCAATGTCGAAGCGATGCAGAAACTGGGTGAAAAACTGGTAAAACTATCCAGACACGAGCTGGAAAAATTTGACCTGGAAGAACGTTTGAAAGACGCTATACTTTTTGCTCAGACCGTTCGCAGTCATAGCGCACACCGGCGACAAATGCAATTGATTGGTAAGTTAATGCGTCAAACTGACGCCGAGAGTATTCAAACTCAATATGAACGCTACCATAATCAACTCAATGAACATACCGCTCAGTTTCATCAGTTAGAAAGCTGGCGCGACCGTCTTATCAGGGAAGGCGATCCAATTATCAATGAACTGTTGTTAAAATACCCGCTGCTGGATCGTTCCCGGCTTCGTCAACTGCTAAGAAATATCAATAAGGAAACCGAACAGAACAAACCACCCAAAAGTGCCCGTCAGTTATTTAAATATCTTAAAGAAGTCATCATTGAATCTGCTAATGACCATTAGCTTAAATGACAGGGTAATCTAATATGTTCCAGTGCTGGAAAACTCTTACGGATCTGTTTGAGTTTAGCCGGATCTATGTCACTGATGACTACACCAGATCCCCTGGGTAAACGGTCAATAATACCTCCCCAGGGATCAACAATCATACTGTCACCAAAGGTTTCACGTCCGTTTACATGATAACCGCCCTGCGCAGCAGATACCACAAAACAGAGGTTTTCAATTGCTCTGGCCCGGTTTAAAACTTCCCAGTGAGCTTTACCCGTTGTTGCGGTAAAGGATGAAGCAAGCACCAGAATTTCCATGCCTTCTGAAACCATTCCACGAAACAGCTCAGGAAATCGTAAATCATAACAAATAGCCATCCCCAGTTTACCGAATGGAGTATCAACAACTACAATCTGATCGCCGGCTTCAGTAAAAGAGGATTCATTATAGGCACCACCTTTCTCACCAAAATCAATATCAAACAGATGAATTTTATCATATCGGGCAACCACATCACCCTGATCATTAAATAATAGACTGGCTGAGCGAACCTTGTACTCTGTTTCCCCCTTAAGAGGAATGGTGCCACCCACAATCCAGATTTTATTTTCTTTTGCAGCGGCCGAAAGAAATGCCTGAACAGGTACCGAATCATTCATTGCAGATGCTTCACTGACAGGGTTCTCAGCAACTTTAAGAATATCTTTCTCTGACATTCCCATATGAGCAAAATTTTCCGGTAAAACCACCAGTTTTGCACCCTGTTGAGCGGCGTCCTGAATTAATCGCCCTGCTTCACTCAGGTTAGCATTGACCTTAGGGCCGGAAGCCATCTGTATTGCTGCTACTTTTGTCATTTTCCCTCTAAATACCTTGCAATTAGCTGTTCTATAGTTTTATAGTTTCAACGATCAGGCTTTAAATTACAAGGTTTTGAAGCAGAAATTCCTGCCCTTTCCAGGTTAAAATTATTTATCACCAGCAGACTTTTTGTCTGTTACGGAGCCGGTATCCTGATTCGTATTAAACAGCTCTTTCAGATCATCCAGCGCCGTAGTTTTCAAGTGAGCTTTTTCAATTACGGGCTTATCCCACGTACCTTGAACAGTATAACTCATGGCAGTCACCTTATTCAGTTGAGAGCCTAGTAACTTCTGCCCTACCCAGGCTACTGCTGCGCCAGCAGGGCCTGCTACAGCAGCTCCGGCAATGGGTAAAGTAGCAGAAAGCTCCGGCACTACAACTACTTTTTCATCATAATCTTCAGCGACCAGCCCCACTCTTCCTGTGACCAGAATTTTAGCACTGGGCGCCACAACCGTTAAATTATCCGTATAGGCATTACCTTTGCGAATACGGAAATCCCCTTTTATCTCATCAAATTCAAAGCCCTTATCCGATACATCACTAAAATCCAGAGAAATACGTCGTGCCAGAGCATTCATATTTAACAGTCCCAGCAATCGTCCCGCAGTTCCGGGCTTGCCTTCAAGATAAGCGCCCTGCTCAACTTCAATAGCCAGCTTTCCATGCATCGTTTCCTTGCTCAGATCCTTCGGCCCTCCGGGCCAGCGGAGATAACCTGAAAGTTTTGCCTTAGCACCGCGCATTAACTGATCATAGCCGGCAAGATGCATAAAATCTTCAAATGAAGTAACTTTCAAAGCACCTTCAAGTTCCATCTCAGGTATTTTGTTCCGGTATTGCCACTTGCCTTTGGCATTAAAATTCAGGATCTCTCCAGTTAAGCTCAGCTCATCAAAAACAATACTTTTTTCCAGTCTGCTGGTCTTAATAACAAACCTGCCCAGATGACTGGAAGATAATTTTACCGCAGCAATAGAGCCATTTATTAAAGGAAATTCCTGCGGTGAAATATAATCGATCGACTGCTTTACAGTTTTATTTTTATCTTCATTACCAGACTCAAATCCCGGCACCACGAGTTCTGATAAAGCCAGCTCTACAGGTGGTAAAATTTTAGTCTGTGATTTTTTCTGTAGCTGTCCGGATTTTGAGTGAGTAACATCCATAAAGAAAGCCCGCCATTTCTGCAGCGGCAGTTCAGGCATTTTACCACTGAGTTTCAGTACATTTTTTTTAGGTAAATAGGCCTTGCCCCTACCCAGATTGACCGAACCTTTTAGCAACTCCAATGTTTCATCAGAAGGTTTTATTATCAGAGCCAGGGACAGAATATCTGTCAGAGAAAAATGAATATCAGGATATTTGCTATCAGTATAGGACACTTTTAAACCCTGTGATTTTTCTGCTGGTTTATTAAAGGGAAAAGGCAGACTGGATTTGAATCCTTTTAGATTTGTAGTTACCCTGGTTGAAAATGGACGATGTTCATTAGGCAGGCTTAAATTAATATAAACACGTCCTGTTCCGGAAAGATAGCGTATAAAGGCCCGCATATTTTCAGGAATTATATTATATTTTTGCAGCTGATTAATAGAAAAATGGCTATCAATAGCAATATTAACATCTGGAGAATGGTCTTTTTTTTGTTTGTTTTTTGAGGACTTTATTACCACCTTTGCAGAACGCCCCATAATTTTTGCGCTTAGATTATTAGCCTCAATGCTTTCGTTATGAACCCCAACTTTGCCCGATAGTTCACTCACCAGGCCTTTTTTGTGTTCAAAACCAGGAGGATAATAGTCCAAATTGTGTAATAAAATTGAGACATTACTATTCGGAGTGCCTTTTTCTGTTGGGATAGTCAAATCCAGGTTAATATCAATTTTACCCTGAGCATCCAGAATAGCAGTGACATTTTCTGAGGCCAGTTGCGATTGTTTTAAAAACTTTACCCCATCTTTAATATTACTTTTTATTTTTCCATGCAGCTTTAAAATCGAGCTGTCATAATCGGATATGGCAGCATGTACATTATTTGAAACAGAAGAAAATATTCGACTATAGTCAGAATCTATCCACATACCACGCTCAGTAAACTGAATCTGAGAACGGATATCCTCTAATTTTGGCCAACCCGGGGTATACTCCAGTTCGACATCTCTGGTATTAAAAACAATGTCCATAATGCCGGAGTGATCCTTAAAAGGAAACTGCTTCAATTCTCCTCGAAAAACCACCCCGCCATCCGTACCCCAGCCGGAAATAATGGCTTCATCCAGCCACTTGACCAGTCCCTGATTCATAATATAGGCAGGTAGATAGTAAGAAACATATTTCACATTGGCATCTTTATAAAAACCGCTCAAATCCATTAAAATGGAACCTTCAGGCTGAAACCATAATTTCACATCGGCATTATTTATTTTCAGATGGGTATTTATCAAGGCCAGATTTTTTGCTCCTAACAACCATTGTTCACCTTCCTGCTGCCAGTATAATTCTCCTGTCAGGCTATCCACCGGCCAGCTATCACGAAATAGAGAATTAAGATGAACAGACATTTGTTTACTATTAATATAGGCCCTTCCTCTGTCTTTATTTAATATTATTCGAGCTGAAAGATTTCTGATTTTTGGCAGAGTATGAAAGGCATTTAAGCCAAAGTTTTCAATCCCCATTGTGACATGGTAATTGCTAATATTAATAGGCATATTTAAGGATTCCAAATCCATTAACACCGTAATATCTTTTAATTCTCCTCGCGGTTTCAGGCGTTGATAAATTTTCTTATTAATATCTTCAGGTAAAAAGAAGTTAACAACATGTGAAAATTCATCCAGTTGTAAATCATTGATATAAACCAGCAGACCAGGTGACTGTTCAGAATGTTTATAATGCAGCTGAATACGCTTATCCGTTATAATTTTACCGTCAATATTAAAATTAAGATTATATAAATTTAATACCCAGTCTGTGAATTTCATATGATGCCGTTCCAGCTTGAAGTCACTTGAAATTCGATTAAAATAGACCTGTTCTCTAGTATCTAGTCGTTTTACCTGTGCATCATCAACATAAATTTCACCTCTGACGCTATTCAGTTTACCTCGTTTAATTTCAGCCCAGGTTCGCAGTCCCATATCAATATCATTCAGCTGATAATTTTCCAGCTGAATGATTTCTTCACTGAGAAAGTGCAACAGGGTAGGATGATTAATTCCCTCAATATTCAGATAGACATTACCATCCCATTGATTGATTTCATGTACCAGACCTTTAAAATCCAGTCTCAAATCAACTTTTGCATCAGTGGTATTTAACGATGACTGTATTGAAATCTGGTGTCGATTTTGTTTGTTAGCCATACGGACATTAACATCTGTCAGGAACATATCCGGGTACTCATCCATATCATCAACAAAAAATATTTCACTATGGGTTACTTCAAAATCAGTCTGATTAAGAATTTTAAAATAGGAAATGTTACTGTTTTCAAGATTTGATGCAGTCTGTGCCTTACTGTGCAGTAATAGATCCATTAAATAAATATCACCATTTTTATTACGCTCAATAACAGCATTAAAACCGTCCAGTGATAATTTATCTATTATTAACTCGGACTGAATAATAGATTGTAGAACATCAATACGAATAGCTGCCTCATTAAAAGTAAGGGATGATTGATTATCGTTATATTTAATAATAAAGTTTTTTAAGGAAATGGCAGGATAGAATGGATTTATAGTGATTTTAACTTTATCAAATGATACCGGATAATGTGTTTGCTGTTCAATAAAATCTTCAATTAAATCACGATTGGATTCAAGATACAGAGCTGCAGCTCTTAATATTAATAGTGACAATGCAAATAGAACTAATAAAGAAATAATCAGTTTATGATGAAAACGCCAAAGCTTAAACAGGGATTTTTTCAGCATAATAAGATATTTATTCTGCACTAGTTCAGACGTACCCATTTATTTCTTACCGCTTTTATTACATAGGTACCACATCATACTGTTCCTGATTGTATTCATTATCAACCTGCAATTGTATAGAACGCTGCATAAATTCTTCCAGCTCTGCAATAGCAGATGATTCTTCATCCATTAAATAGTCACCCACTTTTTTTGAGGTCAGAACCAGTAATTTTGGGGTGTCAAACTGACGAGCTTCCCTGATAATTTCTCTGAAAATTTCAAACGCAACAGTTTCAACTGTTTTCACTGTTCCCTTGCCGCTACACACCGGACAGGGCTCACATAGAATATGTTCCAGGCTTTCCCTGGTGCGTTTACGGGTCATCTCAACCAGACCAAGATTCGACACTTCGGTAATACAGGTTTTAGCGTGATCTCTTTCCAGTGCCTTTTCAAATGAACGCAAAACCTGACGCCTATGTTCAGGATCTTTCATATCAATAAAATCGATAATAATAATACCGCCCAGATTCCTCAGTCTAAGCTGTCTGACAATCGCCTGAGTGGCTTCGAGATTAGTTTTAAATATTGTTTCTTCCAGATTACGATTACCAACATAACCACCTGTGTTAATATCTACTGTCGTCATGGCTTCTGTTTGATCAATAATAAGATAACCACCAGATTTAAGTTTTATTTTAGCCTGCAAAGCACGTTGAATTTCATCTTCAACACCATACAGATCAAAAATTGGACGTTCTCCGGGATAATACTCAATACCAGGAGCCAGTTCAGGTATAAATTTACTGGCAAACTTTAAAACTTTATTATACGTTTCACGTGAGTCTATACGAACAGCATCAATATTACTATCTGCAATATCACGCATTACCCTCATGGCCAGAGGCAGATCTTCGTATACCAGTGAACGAGCCTTTACTGTCTTGCTGTTATCCTGAATGGAACCCCAGAGCTTCTGCAGAAATATCATATCTGCATACACTGCTTTATCGGAGATACCTTCTGCCACAGTACGGACTATATAGCCGCCACCATTAAATTCAGCTATAAAGGATTTGATACTCCCTTTCAAACGCTCACGTTCAGCTTCATCTTCGAGTTTCTGAGAAACACCAATATGACTGGAGTTAGGCATATACACCAGATAGCGTGCCGGAATAGTAATATGAGTTGTTAAGCGTGCACCCTTGGTGCCCATTGGGTCTTTAACCACCTGAACCAGTATTTCCTGACCATCTCTGAGTACGTCACTAATGGTCAACGCCTGTTCTTCGGCTTTTTTTTCTTCGGGTGTGACGATATCTGACAGATGTAAAAAGGCGGTTCTATCCAGACCGATATCCAGAAAAGCAGCCTGCATACCCGGCAATACTCTACAGACTTTTCCCTTATAAATATTGCCAACCAGGCCACGCCGACTTGCACGTTCAATAATCACTTCCTGCAACATACCATTTTCAATGGTTGCAACCCGCGTTTCCTGCGGTGTGACATTGATTAATAATTCATCACTCATGTTTTAATAGCCTGATTTATAATGTGTAAATTTGAAATTGTTTCAGTAACTGCGCTGTTTCATAGACAGGTAGTCCCATAATCCCGGAATAACTGCCTTTTATATAGCGTATAAATAAGGCACCCCGCCCCTGAATCCCATAAGCTCCAGCCTTATCAACGGGTTCTCCAGTGGCCCAGTAATTATCACATAATTGCCGGTTCAGTTTCGAGAAAGAAACCTCACTAATAGCCACAGCGTATCGGGATTGGTGCTGATTAAGCAGAGCAACGGCAGTTATGACCTGATGGGTTTGATTGGATAATTCCATCAGCATGTCTATAGCATGCTGTTTATTTTTCGGTTTGCCCAGAATATTATTATTGTATACCACAGCAGTATCAGAACCCAGTACTGGAATATCAGTATTCTCCAGATGTTCAAACGCATCCCGGGCTTTTTCCAGTGCCAGACGTATCACAAACTGTTCTGCCGTTTCCCCCGTCTGATAATGTTCCTCTGCCTGTTGAGCAACTACTTTATATCTGACTCCCATCTGCTGGAGTAGTTCCTGACGTCTGGGCGAACTGGAAGCCAGATAGATTTGAGGCAGGTCACTCACAATTTTCAGATTGTTCCTTAATTACTGATTTCGTTACTTAGCACTTAGCACTTAGCACTTAGCACTTAGCACTTAGCACTTAGCACTTAGCACTTAGCGATGATAGGGATGATTTTTAAGAATACTATACGCCCGGTATAATTGCTCGCTTAATAGTACTCTGACCAGTGGATGGGGCAGAGTCAGTGGCGACAGGGACCACAAAATATCAGCCCGATTAATACAGTCCTTACTCAAGCCTTCCGGTCCGCCAATAAGCAGAGCTACATCCTGCCCGCCATGCAACCAGCCGTTCATTTGCTGCGCCAGTTGTTCCGTACTCCAGGCTTTGCCTTTAAGTTCTAAAGCTATGACCAGGCAGCCTTTAGGAATAGTATCGAGTATCTTTTTGCCTTCTGTCTGTTTAATACGTGCCAGATCGGCATTTTTACCTCGTTTTCCCGCAGCAATTTCTATTAATTTTAACCGGCAGTCGGCCGTTAAACGTTTGGCATACTCATTATAGCCCTGCGCCACCCAGCCGGGCATTTTATTGCCCACGGCGAGCAGATAAATATTCACTTATTCCTGATCCAGAGCCTGATCCGATTCATCATCCACTTCCCAGATGCGTTCAATACCATAATAATCTCTGACCTGGGGCAACATCACATGCACTACAACATCACCCAGATCTACCAGGACCCAGTCACCGCTATTCATACCTTCTACGCCCAACGGTGGTACACCGGCTTTTTTGGCTTCCAGTACCACATTATTAGCAATGGACTTTACCTGACGATCCGAACGACCGCTGGCAAATATCAGTACATCAGTAATACTGCTGCGCCCTGTGACATCAAGTATATTCACATCAAAGGCCTTTAAATCTTCCACGGCATTGATTGCCAGTGCTTTTAAATCATCAAGCTCCATTAAAATCTGTTTACCTTTTTTCTGGTTATTAGAATTTTTCTAAGTTAAATGTAACTTCTCATCATAAATTACCGTCTCAGCCAGTAGTACCTGTATTTCTGGGGACGCTCAAGTACATCCCTGTATCGCTTTACGAAAACATCCATGTTTTCAT
>JALSUJ010000171.1 GCA_027071355.1 Gammaproteobacteria bacterium
ATTGAAAAAGATGTGAAATGAAGAAAGGTTATTTTCTTTCTATCTATAATCACCATGGCTATATATTTAATCACATAGGTGATGCTATTACCGGTTATACAATATTGTTATGAAAACTTTAACGCCTCAGATTACCGCTGAAATGAGATAGATTAAAGTGGCTTAAACCATGGTAGGCGTTACCGTGCGGCGTGTGGGAAACAGGCAATACTTGACGCAGACCGTCTGCAGATGCATTCCCATGAAGAACGTGGAAACGATAAAAAACAGGCAAAAAAATTGCTGCCATGGACTGCGTTAGCCAAACTTGCTGTCGATAACGACAGCGGTATGTGGATACCTTGCCATAACAAGGCTTTTTTCGGCTGTATGTCACTTAACATCGTTCGAGTTAGCAAGTTGCCGTTAACTGCGTACATCCCGAGCTCAATGCTACTATTAATAATGTACACCTTTTATCGCTTCGGCAGTGGAGGGAAAATGATAACCGCTGCTTTGAATACCACCACTTATGCCAACAAACACCATGGGCTGAATCATCTGCTGATACTGACGAACACTAATATTTATAAAGCTTCCCTTGTTCAGGATACTAAAATAGCTGCCAACTTCCAGATAAGGGACATGATAAGCAACATCAATCATCTGATTATGATGACGATCATTGTCAATACGAACAGCCCGGTCAGTTTTGAAATTGCCTGACTGATAACCACCACCAATATGGAAGGTCGCAACATCAGTGCGGAAAATGGCGCCCAGTTCAGCGCTAAAACCACTGGCATCAAACCCCGGCCTTGTACTGCTATCTTTGCTCGATGTAAGAATTTCATAACCTGCACCAATATAGGCGTGAGTCAATTCAAGTCGGTAACCAAGATGATTAAACCCGCTATCCAGTGACATATTATTTAATGTTGCAATATCACCCAGTGTTTTTCTGCTGTTATTCAGGGTAAAAGCATAATCAGGATTCAGCGATGCGCCAATCCCCCAGCTTAAGGAAAATACATGCTGATGAATCCAGTAGCCGCGATCAATCACCGATGCATAATCACGCTTTACTGTCTCACCATCGCGCAACGTGAAATGGTCGGTGACCAGCTGGTAATCACGTTTATTACCACTATGATAAATTTCTGCCGTATAAGATCCGGTATCAAGCCGGGTATCAATATTGTCATCATCAATCAGCAGTTTATTATTTTGATCATACAGTTTTACACGGTTAAAGAAAGCCGTATCCAGTACCAGGTGCCCAAAGTGACGCTGCTGAAACCGGGTAAACACATAGGCTGAATTATTTTTCGCAACGGTTAACCATTTCGTCATTGGTCTAAACTTCTGATCAGGTAGATACTTTATCTCAATCTGACCGGGCTTTACCGGTAATTTCATCGGCGTTCTACCGGAACGCAGATACTGATTACCCTGATATACCTCGGTTAATATTCCACCGGGTTGCGTGCTTAAATAAAGGTAAGCAGGCACGGTTTTATTAACGGGAACTATTTTAAACAAGCGCCCGTTGTCCAGCTGGATTAACACAGTTTTATCCGTATGTGGAATAAACAGCTTGCCTTGCTGATTCGTGGTATACACCTTGCCGTGAATAATTACATTAAGATTCTTCATGGCAATATAGCGTGCGTCAATCAGGATGAGCGTATCCATTGGCTTACCAGCCTGATAAATAACCGTAAGCTGTGCGCTACTGGTATTGACCACTTCGTTAAAATAGGTTTTGAAAGTAAATCTTCCCTTTTCGGTTGTGACGTAATCATCCTCAAGCCCACGGGTTTTTATCAGCGCCAGAGCTGCCAGCGCATGTTGTATTTTTTTTACTGAATCCGTATCCTGGCTGATTAACCGAACAAACTGCAATGCAGGCATTTTTCGCCGTGTATCTGCAATAATCCGTGGTTTTTCTTCCTTACGAAAACCAACAGTGACATAAACGCCATCATCTTTTTCACGTTGATCCAATACAGACAGATCATCAATAACAACTGCGGAATAGACCGTATTAGAGCTTGATGTTGAGCGCTTAATATTGCCATTATGAATATAAACACTGGATGAACGCAAATCACTCACCGAAACAAACAGACGGCTGGATAATTCACGCTTTGCGTTTTGTTCCGCTACCTGTCGTGTTTTGCCAAACCCTGTTGCTGTTACCCAGCCAGGGTACTGGTTTGCCACGGACTGATTAACCGAGAAATTATTATCCCGAGGATTCCAGCTACAGGCGACCAACAGATTCAGCAGACAAAATAATAGAACAAAACGCATGGTTACTTCCTGACTTAAACCGTTATTACAGAGGTATGTCTCATTAGTTTTTTTTCGGATAAGGCTGTACTTACCATTCATTGATACCATCAGTAAATGAACAAGTACTGTCAAACATACCATCTGTGCCACAATCCATAGAGCCGGTACTATTAAACATATCATCTGTGCCACACCCCATGGAATCTGTACTGGAAAAAGTATCATTCATGCAATTATCGGTGAAAGAATCATCATGACTGAAATCAGTACCATAGGGGTTTCCTTCGATATCCACCGCGCCCATCATGGGCAAGCCATTCGCGGGGTTAATTGTATTTTCCATATCATCATTACAAGAATCACAATCTATGTGTAATGAATGGTGATTGACAACACACGCATCTTCATCAAGCGAATCGGTATAAGCTTCATCATCATCCAGGTACACTGTTGCATTACTATATTGTGAACCCGCCTTCAATACGTCGCGGTCAGAACCGGATTGCTCCTGACATGCCAGTATTATTTTTCTGGCAACCATTTTTACCATGCGATATAAAAGATAAAAGAAACACAGCACGATTAACAGTCCGGTAGGGCCTGTTGCCTGAAATATCCAGAACAGAAACATTGCCAGCACTGTATAAACAGAAAGCATTATATACCAGTATATAAAAGTTAAAATTGAATCAATAATCAGCATATTATTAAGCACATGATAGAAAAAATCATTTTGTCTGGTCAGATAATATCCGGACAAGCATGGATACATCAGATTTATAACCCGCTTTTCTCAGAGTAAGGCAGCAAAAGACTGAAGCAGTTATATTATTTAAATCGCCTGATAAAAAACCGGACTCAAGATACATATTCACGACTTGTTCAGCGCTTCCTTAACAGCACGGCAGTATTATTGTTTGGCGAAATGACTGTACTTAGCCTGATCAGCATATTTTTTTGCACCTGTTTTATGCGGATCAGGCTGAATAAAATACAGCACCTTGTCCTGATTAAGTATGACCGGGTATTTGCGTTTGGCTGTTGGTGGCAGATAGGTGTACACCCACGATGGCAGTCGGTGACTGATCTGTTTATAAATATTGTCAGCTATTGATAAAGCTGTCGCGTCATAACTGTCACCGTGTTTTTTACTGCTGACACCCAGGCTGAAACCGATCCTACCCGCGTCTTCCTCCGCCATTCCAAAATAATAGATGTGTTTTTCCTTCACCCATTGTGGTGGAACGATACGCAAGGGTTTACCGACAAAAATATTCAGCGTGCAACGGAAAGTAACC
>JALSUJ010000172.1 GCA_027071355.1 Gammaproteobacteria bacterium
CAGTAGGTTCTACTGATTTATTTACCATGATGACTATTGTATTTCGTATATAAAAAATTCCTGTATGTTTTTATGGCATTTTAGTGTCAGATTAGAGATGAGATGTTTGTCAGAAAATTAGCACAAAAATAAATGAATACCTGTTTTTGTGTCCTGAGGTATGAAAAAACCTGTTTTATGTACTAGAATCCAGGGAAAGAAAAATACAGGTTCAGATATGGCTGTCGTTGATAAAACTGATAAAACCGAGCGTTTAAGAGCTCAACTGGATGCGTTATTGCATCATGCCCATGAGAATCAGAAAAAACTGGAGCGATTTGAAGCTATTGAATTTAAATTAATGGCCGCAGAATCTGTTGCTGATCTGCTGCGTATTATTGGTCATGATTATACTGAATTATTCAAACTGGATGCCTGTAGTTTGTTGCTGGAAGACAGTGACCTGTCATTGCGCCGTCTGCTTCCTGAATCACTGCTGGAATCCGCTGAATATAATTTTCTTACCCTGTTAAATTTCCCCGTGGAACTGGAAAAACTGCATTATATGTCCTCGGTAATATGTACTGGTGTCTATCATAGTAACAGGCATCGCTGGTTAATGGATAAACCTGATATTGCTTCAATTGCGGTTTTACCTCTTATTCGCCGAGGTAAAAAAATAGGTGTGTTCTGCTGCGGCAGTCGGGATAAGAACCGCTTTAAAGCCCATGCTGCCAGTGATTTTTTGCAGCGTCTGTCGTTTATAATGGCTGTTTGCGTGGAAAATGCCCTGAATCTTGAACGCCTGAAACAAAGTTCTTTTACCGATCCTTTAACTCAGGTCAGAAACCGACGTTTTTTTGATCAACGTCTGCCTGAAGAACTGAATCGCAGGGATCGGGCCAAATCCTCAATATCCTGTATTTTTCTGGATATTGATCATTTTAAATCCGTTAATGATAATCATGGTCATGGTGTGGGTGATGATGTCCTGCGTCAGGTTGCCCAGAGAGTTCAGGGTGTGCTTCGAACCCATGATGTGCTGGCTCGCTATGGTGGTGAAGAATTTGCCGTGCTATTGCCGGATACAGGTAATGAAGAAGCAATGATGGCGGCTCAGCGTATTATTAATGCCGTTAATCGAAGTCGTATCGTCATTGATAAAAAGGTTATTCTAACTATTACTATTTCTGCTGGTGTCTCAACTATAGACTGTGAACAATGTTTTGAAGACATTCAGGAATTAGGTCTGAAGTTGCTTGCAAGTGCGGATCAGGCTTTGTATGATGCCAAGGAAACGGGACGCAATCGTGCAATTAACGCCGGTCTGTTAGCATTAACTTCATCGGTAGATAGACAAGATAGAACCCGTCAAAATTAAAATGATACCCCCGGATCCTGTATGCAATTTGAAGATACCATTCTAAATCGAAAATCCACGCGCGCATTTCTTGATAAACCCGTAGAAACTGGAAAAATTCAACATATTCTTCAATTAGCAAGTCATGCTCCATCAGGTGTTAATACCCAGCCCTGGCAGGTAGCCGTTGTACAGGGCAAGCATAAACAGATACTGGATAAACTATTAGAACAGGCCTTCCGCTCCGGTGAGCAATCATCTCTGGATTATCAGTATTATCCAGCTCAATGGAAAGAACCTTATAAATCCCGTCGCAAGGCCTGTGGTCTAAAAATGTATTCAGCGCTTGATATTGGTCGGGAAGACCGACAGCGTCAGACAGATCAATGGGCTGCCAATTATCGGGCGTTTGATGCCCCGGTTGCATTGTTTTTCTTTGTGGATGCTATGGCTGAGCAGGGTACCTTTCTGGATTATGGCATGTTTTTGCAATCCCTGATGCTGGCCGCAGTGGATCAGGGGCTGGCCAGTTGTCCCCAGGCCGCTCTAGCTGAATATCCGCATATTGTTAAACAACATTTAGCTTATGATTCACAGCTGATACTGATCTGCGGTATGGCTCTGGGCTATGAAGATAAAGATGCAGAGGTTAATAGTTACCGGACAGAGCGCGAAGATTATACGGCCTTTAGCCAATTTTTTGATTAGTCCTGTTAGTTATTAGAAATACACGCTATATTCAGGCTGTATTTATTCGCCTTTATAAGCAGAATTGTTAAAATAGTTCAAAATAAAACCATAACAATAAATTAATGACCCAGACCCAGACACAGACAGAGAATCCTTATTCCGTTGATGTACTTATGCAGCAGGCCAGACAACTGGCGGCCAATTATCGACGTGCAACCGGAAAAACCATGCCTGGAGTCAGTAATGAAATCTCTGTTTATGATGCTATACGTCTCCTGCATCTGGCTCCGGCAGCGGATCAAATCGGCTATGAGGCTATTGGTACAGAAAAATCCGGTGATCTGCAGGGTGATAAAATTCAGATCAAGGGACGTACCATGTTCAGTGATTCCAGAAATGCCCAGCGGATCGGGCAGTTAAAACTGGAACAGAACTGGGATAGTGTCGTGCTGGTTTTACTGGATGATAATTACGAACCCTTTGAAGTCTATGAAATTGACCGGGCAACCTTAACAGATAATATCGTCGATAAAAACAGTAAAAAAGCCAAAAAAGGGGCAATGACTGTTGCCCGTTTCAGAAAAATTGCCACCCTGGCCTGGAGTCGTGACTGGGCTGAGCAAAACAATAATACCCATGGTGAGCAGGAGCCAGGTTTATAAGCCTGGAGTCTGCCAATAGTTCTCAGCTGGAAACCGTGTTTGCTCAGACCGGTTTGCTGTCTGAACAGATACCTGATTATCATATCCGTACTGCCCAGCTGCAAATGGCACTCGAGGTCTGGAACAATCTGCAGCAATCTCAAAATCTGGTTTGTGAGGCTGGTACCGGAACAGGCAAAACTTTTGCCTATCTCGTTCCGGTACTATTATCCGGACAACAGTCAATTATCAGCACCGGCACCCGAAATCTTCAGGATCAACTTTACTATAAAGACCTGCCTTTAATGATTAAAACACTGGAGCCTGTGCTTCAACGAAAGGTTAATGTCAGTGTGCTGAAAGGTCGGGCCAACTATGTCTGTTTATATCGTCTGGAAAAAGCAGATAAAGAATCCTGGTATGACGAACAGACTCAGGCTGATCTGCAAACTCTGAATAGATATCTACATCAGACCCGTTTTGCTGACCGGGCAGAATTTTCCATGCTCGAAGAGCAGTCGCCGGTGTGGTCAATTGTTACCTCAACAACCGATAATTGTCTGGGGGCCAGTTGTCCGAATCATGATAAATGTTATGTATTAAAAGCCAGAGAGCAGGCAATGCATGCTGATTTGCTGATTGTAAATCATCACTTACTTATGGCGGATTTGAGTTTAAAAAACGATGCTCTGGGTGAACTTCTTCCTACTGCGGCTAATTATATTATTGATGAAGCTCATCAACTGCCGGATATTGCTACCCGCTTTTTCTCACAACGCATATCATCCTTTCAAATCAGGGAATTATTACAGGATGTTCGTAAGGAGCTGAAAAACCATGCTTCCTCAGGTGAATCCTTTACCCGTTTAAGTCAGGATATAGTGCG
>JALSUJ010000173.1 GCA_027071355.1 Gammaproteobacteria bacterium
CTTTTTATTGGGTTATGAATGTAAGAGACTTATAAACCAGTATTTTGATCTCTCTTTTTTTGTTTTTCAAGCCTTAACTGTTGAATTTTCACTTTAATTTCATCGTTTTAGAAGATCTGCACCCAAATTAATTCAAGATGTACAAGTAAGTAAAACACTTGAGTTTGATAAAAGTGGTTTTATGGGCTTCATGCAAAGCCTAAACCCTCTACAATTTGCTTCTGAAGCTATTGCTCAAATCGCTTATTATAACCATCAGGTTAAGATACTTGAAACTGAGCAAAAACGTATAAACGAAGAAGCAAATATTCGACACCATCAAATTGATGCAGCTTTAAAGGCTGGATTAAAGTTACTTGATGAGCGTCGTATAGCTCTTAAAATGACATTAAAAGTAGTAACTAAAGATCTTGAAAATACACATATTGAAAAAAAACAAATACTTGATAGTATTGATAATCTTGTTAAAAACATTTCAGACCCTAACCTTTCAAGTGAAGAAAAAACATTATCACATTCTACAATATCAATTTTAAGTGACTCATTGAAAACCATGGGACAAGAAAGTACGGTCAAACTGAATTTAATAGCTCAAAATACTCAAAAAGCACTTGAAGCAATGCCTAGGAGCGACCTTATTTTAACGTTTAGTGAGGACGAATAGTTATGCTACAGATTATTGGAGGGGTAGCCTTGGTGGGTGCAGGGCTATGGATATTTAATGAACTTCAAGAGCAGTCTTCTAAATCAAGAGAAAGGTGGGAATCTAAACGTATTGATGTTCAAAGAAGCATAGAATGGCATGAAAAACAGATAATAGATCATTTAGAAGATGCAAAAGAATCTTATGATTTTAAAACATTAATAGATATGCATTATTCATGTTTTAAGGTGGCCGATCAAGCTCATTTATTACTAAAGGATGCTAGAATTTCACTTGATAAAATTGGCGAAGCTATAGTCAAAACAAGAGAACAAAGAGACTTACTTTTTGTAAAAAAGAAAGAAGTCAAAAGTAAAGAAAAGCGTATTGAAATACAGGAAGAAATTAGCAGTATTCAAACTTTAAGAAAAAATCTTTTTGATGATAAAGATGTAATAAAACAGCAACGTGATGAGTTTTTAAATAAAGTAAAAGATCTAAACAGTAAAACTCGTGAGTTAAAATTTAGCATTAGGGATCGTACAGGAACTAAAGGTAGTGATTGGTACGATAAACTTGAAGCTAGAAAAGAGTTAAAAAATGCATAACAGATGCAAGCTGGCGTTCCCTATTTAACATATTCTTTCGTTATACGAAGGTGTTACGGGGGTAACGATTATCACTCTAAATCACGTTTAATTCACCATGATCTTATCATTATTCCAGCTCTGAGACACTTTTTCGTATTTTATTCTGTATTTTGAACAATCTAGATAATCGCTACTGCTGCTATCTGGAAATTGACCAATGAGATAAATCGAACCCCAATGGCAGCAATAGGTCATTACCGGCTGTAGATAAAATTATGATCGCAGATTATTAATCCCAACACTATGGAGCTATAAACTCTTTAACCTTTAAAAAGTTACACAGCAACACTTATTGTTTAAACTCAACTACATGTTTGCTTCACTCTAGTTTGGAGTTTTCGTTCATTATTTTTTTCATACCGATGTATTTAATTGTCATTAGCCTATATGTCCGGAGCAAACGCAAAATATGGATAACTCTAAATTGGCATGGATAAGCCATTGGCAAGCCCTGCACAAGCTGATGAATTTGTTAACGCATCGCTACGCTTGCTAAAATTCACAACTTGCACAGAGCTTGCCAACACCTTACCCACCCCAATTCTTAACGAGTTACCAAAATAGTGGCCACCTAAACAAAATAGTGGCCACCCATAAAATAAAAGTCAGAAAATAAAATGTTATTGAAAAACAATTCTAAATTAATTATCTTTATTTTGAAGTTATGTTCACAAAAAGAGGGTTAATATTTACAGATAATAGTTGATAATCTGAATAACATGCAAGTGGTAGCCTGCATAGTTACACAGGGGCAGGAAGTAAGGTGATTTTGCTTGAGTTTAAAGCGGAACAGGACTGGGTTGTTTTAGCTTAAATAATTTTCTACAGGCATTAATCCCCCGAACCCAGTGTCTGTTCTGTTTCTGGCAGAGTGATTTTAATTGCTGTTCCGGGCCGATAAAGGAATAAAAGCCTTTGGAGAATCCCTGAACGGTATCCACCCAGGTTTGTTCATCCAGTTGTAATTTCTGAAGTATATTTGGTGTGGTGGGTTTGATATAGCCTCGTTTATCTTCCCGGACTATTCGACCCGTCCAGTCAGCTAATTCCAGATAGTCAGTGAGTGTAAAGGCAATCCCGTTTTCTTTAAATGAACGGCCTGTAAAAGCGGCAAGTTTAATGTCTGAAGCGATTTGGGGTGCGGGTGTGGTTGAATGTTTCTTTGTCGTATTAAGTTCTTCTATACGCTGCTTAATGGACGTGTAGTCTGATTGCTCCAGGGTATCGCATAGCTCAGCCCTGATGGGGTTTGAATCGACATAAACCATGCAGCTAAGAATGGCCTGTTCATCCAGCAGAGCCTGGCTTTTAAAGCGACCTTCCCAGAACCGGCCGGTACATTGGTCTTCGGCATTGGCTTTACGGGCGATATACTCATTGAGACAGCGCATAAACCAGCTGATATCCATTAATCGTTCTCTGAACAGGGTAATGGTTTCTCGAGCTTTGTTCTGTTCTGCATCCGACGGGCATTGGCCATTAAGATAGCGCTCCACCAGTACAGGGATTGAAAATATCTGTTCCCAGCGTTGCATCACTTCTGCATCAGACCAGCTTTGGGCAAGGGGGGCATTGATTTTCAGTACCGTATGACAATGATTGGACATAACCGCATAGGCGCAAACTTCAATGGCAAAGGTGTTTGATAGCAGGGCCAATCGTTCAACAATCCATTGTTTACGGTGGCTGTAATCCTTATGGGTAGTCCTGTCAGTACCACAGAGGAAGGTGCGTCTGACACAGCGGGAAATGCAATGATAAAAGGGTGTGTCAGAAAGGCTGATTTGCTGTTTTCTTGGGGTTGGCATTGGATTAACTCCTTTTAATCTGGCTGGCCGGTGAGGTGCGTTTTATTTAGTATGCAATATATCTGTACAATAATCAAATAGTCAATGGATTATTTGATGGATGTCCGCAACTTTTTTTGATGTCCGCAACTTTTTTACGCAACTTCTTCTGCAACTTCGTTTAATGGATGTCCGCAACTTCTTTCCTTGCCCTGTGTTTAATCGATCAGGCTTGCGGTAATAATAGCCGTGAAACCAGATGACGGATTTAAAGCAATGCTGGCAAAATGGTGGACGATAAAGATCGAGTGAATCAATCAGTGCATTTAAATGTTGACGAAAGGTAAGGATATCTGACAAGATCGGACGCATGGGCAATTTCCTGGGCGATAGTTTGATTGTTTTAAGCGACATCAATTATCAGGGATTTTGCCCTTTTTTTTGATCTTTATTTCGGTTTATTTCAGGTGGGGTAAGATATTGAAGCCTAATGGACTTCGGAATAAGTTGAAGAGTTGAGCTCTATATAGTTCGGGACATTACATCAAGTAAAAAATAAGTCCTAAAGCATTTTCGGTATTAGTGGATGATGTTTTTAAGCAAACGGGCAGTAATTTTGATAATGTTCTTGAAGAAGAAGGTTTTTTTGAAGAAGTTTCTGCAAAAGTACATAAGCGTCTGCTTGCTCTTCAGCTTGCCGATATTATGGAAGAACAAAATATCACCAAAAGCTCATTAGCTCAAAAACTAAAAACCAGTCGTTCTCAATTAGTCCGTGTATTTAAATAGCACAGACATTACCCTCCAGCAATTCAGAAAGGTATGGGATCAAATTTTTATTGCTGATCCTATCATTAACAAAATCCCAAAATGAAATCCCCTGTTTCAAACCAGTTTTCTTTAAACTGACGAAGGTATCTCTGCATAGTTGCCCTTCCTTTGAGTTACCTTTATTCTTCTGTGACCCTGTGCAGGATGTTTTACCAGCGATGGCTTTGAGCCTGATCCCAGTCGTTTTTCCAGCAGTCAGGTGTATCGCAGTCGACTAATAAACAATTTTCTGCGATACAGGGGTAAAGTTCGCCATAATGGCGAACATCAGTGCCATTAACCCGTCGATTAATATGCCAGGGTTTTAACTCCTGTAAGCTTTTAAGACCTGCGGTAGCAATAAGAGAGGTGAGATTTTCAATCATTGAAGTATGATAATGGACAATTCTTTGCGCTTTTAAATCGACATCCAGAGCACGGTAACGTGCTGGATTCTGAGTAGCTATTCCTGTTGGACAGCTATCCTGGTTGCATTGTCGTGACTGGATACAGCCTAAAGCAAACATCATGGCACGGGCGACGTTAACCGTATCTGCACCTAAGGCCATCAGACGCAGCAAATGAAAGGCTGACATTGCCTTTCCTGATGCAATAATTCTGATAGAATCGCGTAAACCAGTACCCCGTAAAGCATTATGTACAAAAATAAGGCCATCACGTAATGGTGTCCCTACGGAATTGGTTAATTCAACAGGGGCTGCACCGGTACCGCCTTCAGCCCCATCCACAGTAATAAAATCGGGACTGATCCCGGATTCCAGCATGGCTTTGCAAAGTGCAAGAAATTCAACTTTGCGACCAATACAGAGTTTAAAACCCACCGGTTTACCACCAGATAACTGACGTAGTTTCTGTACAAACTGAAGTAGTTCCAGGGGATTTGAAAATTCGCTATGAGCCGGTGGTGAGACTACGTCATGACCCAGGGGAACATGACGGATAGCAGCAATTTCAGGTGTGAGTTTAACTGCCGGTAAAATTCCTCCGTGTCCGGGTTTTGCGCCCTGCGATAATTTTATTTCAATCATCTTAACCACATCCAGACGGGATTTTTCAGCAAATAAATGCTCATCAAAGCCGCCGTCTTTATTACGACAGCCAAAATATCCAGTACCAATCTGCCAGACTAAATCACCTCCATGTTCAAGATGATAGGGGCTGATTCCGCCTTCACCGGTATTATGATAAAAAGCGCCGTTTTTTGCACCTTTATTCAGAGCCAGAATGGCATTTTGACTCAGTGCGCCAAAACTCATGGCTGAAATATTTAGTGGTGATGCTGCGTAGGGCTGGGTACAGTCTTTTCCTCCGAATCGAATGCGTGGGTCATTAACGGTAATTGCTTGCGGAGCCAGTGAATGATTAACCCATTCATAACCATTTCTATAAACATCAAATACGGTACCAAAAGGCCGAGTGTCTCGCTGACCTTTGGCACGTTGATAAATCAGTGCCCGAAATTCCCGGTTAACAGGCATCCCGTTGGTGTTGGACTCAACAAAATACTGCTGGATTTCAGGGCGAATGGATTCAAATAGAAAGCGAAAATGTCCGATTACGGGATAGAGCCGTAAAATCGTATGCTGGCGCTGCAGGATATCATATAGTCCCAGTAATATTAGCGGTATAATAAGCCATAAAAGGTGGTAAACAAATGGCCAGATTTGCGCACATGCAATGATGCTAAGGAGAATGATAGCAGAAATAATAAAAAATAATTGACGAAATATCATAGTAAGACACTCATTGCTGTTATTTCAGGGGGGACAGGTTAAAGCATATTATACCGGGCAAACCAACTGCCCCAGTTTTTCCGTTAGTTTCATATTCTCTGAATAATCCACTGCGACATCCACAATTACTACGGTATTATCGGCAAAAGCCTGTTTCAGTGTGGGTAATAAATCCTGTGCCTGTTCCACTTTATAGCCGATTGCGCCAAAAGACTGAGCATATTTGATAAAATCAGGATTATTGAAACTGATGTTATTGGAGTGGCCAAAACGTCGTTGCTGATGCCATTTAATTAAACCGTATTCACTGTCGTTCCAGATCATAATCACAATAGCAATCTGATAACGCAGGGCGGTTTCTATTTCCTGAGAATTCATCATAAAGCCAGCATCACCGGTAATAGTCATTACGTTTTTATCAGGATAGGCCATTTTGGCTGCGATGGCACCGGGTACGCCAATTCCCATAGAGGCAAAACCATTGGAAATAATACAGGTATTGGGGTGTTCACAACGGTACAGGCGGGCTATCCACATTTTGTGAGCACCCACATCAGAGATTAAAATATCTTCATCAGCTAATGCCTGACGAGTATCAAAAAGAATTTTCTGTGGTTTCAGGGGGTAGCTGGTATCATCGGCATAGTGTTCCAGTTCATTCCTGATAATGCCCTTTAAATGATCCGGTCGACCGCTATGCCTGGTTTTTGCGTGGCTGGAAATACGGCTCAGGGAATTACTGATATCACCCAGTACACCCGCTTCTAAAATATAATGAGCATCAACCTCTGCATAATTTACATCAATATGGATGATTTTTTTATCTTTATCCGGGTGCCAGAGACGAGGATGATATTCAACCATATCATAGCCGATGCAAATAATAACGTCAGCACGATCAAACCCGCAGGCCACATAATCATGAGCCTGCAGACCTACACTGCCCAGTGATAAGGGATGGGAAAAGGGGATGGTACCTTTGGCCATAAATGTTTGAGCTACCGGTATATTTAAGGTTTCTGCAAAAGCAGTAAGGGCCTCACTGGCACCACCGCGAATAACGCCATTGCCTGCCATAATAAGCGGGAATTGTGCGCCGTCAATAATATCTGCGGCCTGTTTTATTTTGGCTTCAGGGGCTTCCGGCAGCAGAGGTTTTTGAACTTTTAAGGGCAGTAAGGCTTCGTTAATTTCCTCTCCGGCAATGTTTTCGGGGAAACTGATAAAGACTCCGCCGGGTTTTTCCATTTGAGCATCTTTAAAGGCTTTGCGTACCAGCTCAGGAATAATCTGGTATTCAAGGATCTCGGTGCTGTGTTTGGATACAGGTTGAAATAAATTAACCAGATCCAGCATTTGATGGCTTTCTTTATGCATTCGGGTGGTAGAGCCCTGTCCGGCAATGGCAATAATCGGTGCGCGATCCATATTGGCATCCGCAAACCCGGTCACAAGATTGGTAGCACCCGGCCCCAGAGTCGCCAGGCAGACACCCGCCCTGCCGGTTAAACGTCCATGTACATCGGCCATAAAGGCTGCACCCTGTTCATGTCTGACGGTAATAAATTGAATGGAACTATCACGTAATGCATCCATGACAAACAGGTTTTCTTCCCCGGCAATGCCAAAAATTTTATCAACGCCTTCATTTTCCAGACAACGAACAAATAATTGTGCAGCAGTAGCCATTATTCTCTCCCTGATTTGTTAGTAATTATGCAATTATTAAGTCAATTGCTGTTACTAAGAGTATAGAGTTAAAATTCGCTAAATAGTTACATTTGTTATTAAATATCTGAAGATTAAAGCGATAGTTTACATTTGAGTCACCTGTTTAGCTCAACTATTTTTTTTATTATGAAATCGTATTATTTTGTTTATGTCGGAGTAACAGCAACGGGGTGTCCTTTTAGGTACTACTGGTGGTCTTCTTGTTGAGAACTGGATTTGCGTAACTGATATTTTTCAATTCGATAGCGTACTTTTTCACGCGTTGTTTTAAGCACTCGAGCAACTTCAGAAACATTATTATCATATTTTTTCAGCATGGTGCTGACTATTTCACTGATCATATCGTCCAGGCCCATACTGCCGTCAGTTGGCAAATAAATATCCGAGGCATTATGTTTAAGCTCTGGACAGCAGCTGTTTTCCGGATTTGCCTGAAGCTGCAGCCATTGTTCCGGTAAGTCACTGGAAGTCGATAAAATAACACAACGTTCCAGCACATTTCTCAGTTCACGGACATTGCCCGGCCAGTTATACTGTTCCAGCATAGTCCAGACATGGGAGGAAATTTTACTGACATTTTTACCGGCTTTGAGATTAAATTCAGCGATTATCTCGGGCACCAGATCATGTAAATCTTCCAGTCGTTCGCGTAATGTGGGCAGGCGTAATTCAAAGACGCTGAGCCGGTGGTATAAATCGGCTCGGAAAGAGCCATTATTGATATCATCCTGAAGATTACGATTGGTTGCAGCGATGATCTGTATATCAACCTGAATTTCAGTTTCACCGCCAATACGCCTGATTTTTCTATCTTCTATGACCTTAAGGAGCTTGGCCTGTAAATCCAGTGGCATTTCACCGATTTCATCAAGAAAAAGTGTACCGCCATTTGCCTGTTCGACCAGACCACGGTGACGGCTTGTGGCGCCGGTAAAGGCTCCAGCTTCATGACCAAATAATTCTGACTCAAGCAGGTCTTTAGGTAAGGCAGAACAGTTCAGTTCAATAAGAGCTTCTTTGGCACGAGTACTGTTATAATGCAGTATGCGGGTGGCCAGACCTTTACCTGTTCCCGTTTCTCCACTGAGAATTAAGGCACTGAAAGGGGCCTGACTTAATTGCCTAAGTAGCTGTTGTGTCTGATGAGCAACGTTACTGCTGCCAATAAAGGTATCAAAAGCATAACGTTGGCTGGCATCTTTTGATTTTTCCTGTAATCGACGCTGAGCATTTGCACTGCGTAAGGCGCTGCGAATAATCATATCCAGCTGTTCCTGCGGACAGGGTTTGGTCAGAAAATCAAAAGCACCCAGACGCAGGGCACGAACCGAATCAGGCACATCGCCATAGCCGGTAAGAAAAATCCACTCACATGAAGACATGTTTTTACCATGTTCTTCCAGTAAGTCCAGGCCATTGCCGTCAGGTAAATTCAGATCGGATAAAATCAGGGATGGATCAAATTTTTTACTCTGCAGTTTACGCTGAGCTTCTGCATAGCTTTGCAGCCAGATCACTTCATAACCCAGTTTAAGGTAATGACGCTGGAGTTCGCTGCCCAGTAACTTTTCGTCTTCAATAATTAAAATAGTATCAATCATAGTTTTATAAATGTCGTCCAGTTTATAAACAGGGCAGCTTAAGTGTGACACAGGCACCGACAGGCGATAAATTATTCAGTTCCAGCTGGCCATGAAGGTTGTTTACGAAACGTTTTACCATGGACAGTCCAAGTCCTGTACCACCGCTGCGATGAGTCGTAAAGGTGCGGATATTATGTTCCATAATATCTGCAGGAAATCCCGGCCCTTCATCCATAACTTGAATGGCTAAAGTATGGTCTTCAAGTTGAGCAGTTATGCTAATGTTGCCCGCTTTGTCGGCCATTGCCTGTTGTGCGTTAAGGATCAGGTTTAATAATACCTGCCGAAACTGTATATCGGGTAATGGACAGTTGATATTTTTTTCTACCTGATAAGTAAGCTGGATATGGGAAGGGATCTGGTAGCGTGCCAGCGTCAGTAATTCTTCTATAGTGTCATTGACATTAATGTTGTTTAAAGGTTCAGGATTGTGCCGGGACTGAGTAAGAAAACTGTTCAGCAAATCTATCATACGATTTATTTCATTACACATTAGATTTAATCGTTCATGATATTCCCGACATTCATTGTTTTCGCCCATCTCAGCATTAAGATTGCTGCAGGCCATTTGTACACCGGCCAGGGGGTTGCGCAGTTCGTGTGACATCTGGGCCATGACCTCACCCAGTGCTGTCAGACGCTCGGTATTGGCCAGACTGCGTTGCTGTGCGATTAACGTACGGGCAGCCTGATCTATCTGCTGCTGTAATTCCTGCTCATTTTTCTGATGTTCATGCTCCAGTTTTGATAGTCGAAGTACCATATTATTATAATTTTTAAATAAGTTATAAAACAGTGGATCGACTTCTTCAGAGGCAATTGTTTTGTAGTGAGTATTACCGAGGGATGTCATTAGCAGACTCATTTGCTGTAGTGGTTTATAAATTCGATAGCGCAAAAGCATTAATATAATAAAAGCGCTCAAGGGCAAAACAATGAGTACAATGACACCTATTTTGATTTCAAGTAAAGCGGATTTGTGTAGTGCTCGGGTGAGTCTTGCATGCTCGTAAGCTTCACGCTGAAAGGTCTGACGCATGATATAAAGTACCTTAAGCAAAATGTCCCGGGGTGTTTTATTGCTGTCCAGCAGTTGTTGTCCCAGGTGTATGGCTGCCGGGGTGGAAGCAGCAAGATTGTGTTTTTGCTGTACTAAACGGTTGAGGAAATTTTTAAGTTTTATTTTGTCTGCAATATTGAAAGTTTCATCTTCAGGCAATTGTCGGGCCAGCGTAGCTTCAACTTCATATAGAAAAAGTTGTATCTGCTCAAGATTATTAGCATGTTGATTGACGGGTACAATTCGATTATAAGATAACCATGATAGTGTGAGTTGTATCACAAGAGATAACAGCAGAAAGGCTCCCAGTATAGAAATGGGTATCCAGATAGACTGAATGCCTATGATATTGAGTTTTTGGAATACCTTCATATAAGATTTGCTTCTTTTTTAAATGCACTTTTATCAGTATAACAATAAGAATAATGAATAGAAATAATGTTACCAGAGGGACTGTCAGCCCTGATAAAGCATTATTTATAATATATTTTTAACAGCGGCTGTTGAGCTTACAGCTATTATCTGATTTCTTAGTAAGCAAAAACGATGCCTGAAATTAACGTATTGATAATTAATATGAATATTTTTTATTGAGTTTGTAGTGGTGAATATTCACCAATTTTCCTGGTGGTTATAAAAAATAATGGTTAATTTGCACCATATAGCGGTTTTTAATGATACTGAAAAAAGCTAATGAGATGAAAATCTGCTGTTATTTTTGCTTCTTTAAACGTTTGAGCTCAAACGCAGGGGCATTGCGATCCACTTCTCTGGCCTTATCATTACTAACCCAGTTAATGACCCGGCCTCCAGGATTGCCCTGCTGTACCTTATCACAGGTATTAAGACACTGGCCGCATTGGGTACAGGTGAATTTAGCTCGTTTAATACTGCGGGTATGTAATCGCATGGGACAGGCCCGGTCACATTCTCTATCACAGTACTGGCAGAGATAGGCGCGGGGTTTATCAAAACTAACCACCATGGCTTTGCTATTGGCCATCCAGATCAGGCTTTGAAAGACACCAACAGCACAGCCGAATTTGCAAAATAGATGACGGGCAAAGAAGAAGTCGATAGTAAAAATAGTCGTAGCAACCAGCAGAAAGCGTGTCGGACCGGCATTTAGTTTCCAGTTTAACAGGTCAGGGATTAGCTCTTTTGGCGGTAATAAATAGCTGAGCAGACTAAAGGCCCAGATAAATGCCATAATGGCACAGGAAATAAATACCACCAGCCAGGGAAGTATACCGCTGGTTTTTTTAGCTGCCTTTTCCCACAAGGTGACGCGATTAAGGTGTTTAAGCATCATCTCATTAAAAATTTCCACCACTGAAAAATGCGGACAGAGCCAGCCGCAATAAATTCGACCCATCTTCCAGATAATGATAGCAATTATGACAATAAAAACGGTAACCGGTAAGAATGCATGAGTTAGCAGGGTCATGGCAGCACTAACTGCATCACCTTCCCCCTGTTGAAAGCTTTCCAGGCCCAGGGTCCAGGGCTGACCTAAAATAATAAAATGGCCTAAGGTTAAGTCCAGTCGAAAAATATTTAGAAAAGGGGCTAGTATAAACAGCAGAAAAAAGCTACTGCGCGTTAATATTCTTATTTTTTCGCGTTGGGGTTTGTCTTTAAAATTCATCAGAGGATAATAAAAGAGCAGAGCTTATTTTGCATTATTCTAAGTCAAGTTGGTCTCCTTTATTAAGGTAAACATGCTGGTCAGGCGAGTTTTTCCGGTATAAATGCTCTGACAAGGTTAATTAAACTCAATAGTTACAGGGTTTATTGATATCCGTCAAGGATTCTATCCAGTAGTTGAGTAAGATTAACGAATAATTCTGGAAACTTCACAGGGATATATTATGGCTACCAGCTGGTTTGATAAGTTTTTAAAGTTACTCGGTATAGAAGAAGAGCAACCGGTTTCATCCAGTAACGCATTCAGTGTTACTAATAAATCCGCAGTTGATGAAAACAAGCCTGTTGAAGCTGAGGAGCAAAAAAATCAGCTTACTAACAATGAGCAATCTGTAGCAGAAACTATTGTAAAGGAAGATGCTTCAGTCGATACTTCACCAGAACCAGAACCAGAACCAGAACCAGAACCAGAACCAGAACCAGAACCAGAACCAGAACCAGAACCAGAACCAGAACCAGAACCAGAACCAGAACCAGAACCAGAACCAGAACCAGAACCAGAACCAGCCACTGAATCGTTACAGGATGTCTATCC
>JALSUJ010000174.1 GCA_027071355.1 Gammaproteobacteria bacterium
ACAAATGAAGAGATATGGTTATTACATGCTGTTGCCGCAGCAGAAGCCGGTATGTTGCAAACCGCACTTACCAGTGCAAGCAGGGCAATAGAACTGGATAATACTTATGTAGAGGCCTACCTGACAAAAGCCCACCTTTTACAACGAAATGGCGATTTAGAAGAGGCCTTACAGACTGCACTAAAGGCCGTTGAAAAAGATGATGAATATACTGAAGCATGGCTTTTTCTTACCGGTGTTGCCGGTCAATTACATCGCTACCAGGAATCAGAAACATGGGCAAGGAAAGTCATTAAGCTTATGCCGGAAAATATAGAGGCCTATATCAATATGGCTAATGCCCAATATGAGCAGGAAAAATTTTCAGAAGCAGAAGAAAGTTATTCCTTTGTATTACAGAAGCAGTCAAATCATCAACAGGCATTACTCGGCAAGGCAAGAATATTAACTGCACAAAAACAATATAATGAATCCATTAATTTAGTTGAAAAAATACTTGCACCAACGCCAAATAATATCGATGCATTAACCTGCCTGGCAGCGAATTATATGGGGATGGAGAAAGTAGATAATGCAATAGAAACTTATAAAAAGATTATTGATATTGATACAGCTAATGAAGCTGCTTTTCTTAGTTTAGCCAGATTATATCTGGATAATAATAATTTGACGGAATCCAGTCATATCCTGCTAACTGCCCGTGAACAAATACCGGAATCTGTTGATATATTATTTGCCTTAGCTCAGGTGTATCTTGAAATAGGCGTACCGGATTCAGCTATTGAATGTTATGAGACTATTCAAGATATCGAGCCTGATAATCTAATTGCCAGGCGATGCCAGGCATTAACTTATGTAGAGAAAGGCCAGTTTGAAATTGCATTAGAGATGCTGGACGAATTAGCAACAGAACCCGAAGTTCGCTTAACAACACTTGGTGCGAAAGCAAATATTCTGGAAAGAATGGGCGACTATAACGGCGCTTATGAAATTATAAAACCATTAATATCCGAGGAGAATTTACCTGCAAGTATTGCGATAGCGTATGCAAAATTATGCCATCGAAATGATACTTGTGATACAGCCATTTTACTACTGGAAAAAGCTTTACAAAATAGCAGCAACATGGAAAGAGATAATCGTTTATTACATTACTCCCTCGGTAACATCTATGATCGTAATAAAGATTACGATGCTGCTTTTCAGCACTATCAAACAGCAAATGAGCTGAAAGGGTACTACTATAACTATCCACAATACAGGCAATATATTGACCAGCTAATTACTTTTTCAAAAAACACCTTACTTGATAATCTTACCCAATCAAACAGTTCACTGACCCCGATATTTATCGTTGGAATGCCACGTTCCGGTACCAGCCTGGTTGAACAAATACTGGCTAGTCATCCGGCTGTGTATGGTGGTGGTGAACGCAAGGAAATAACCGAGATTGCTCATAAAATATTAATGCTACATGAAGCTACTAAAACTTCAGATGATCCTGGTGGTAATGAAATAATACAACAGGCCGCATCGTATTATTTTGAATCATTAAATACAATAGTTGATAATGAATCTTTTATTACGGATAAAATGCCCAATAACTATTTACACCCTGCTCTTATCAATAAGCTTTTTCCCAATGCGCGAATTATCCATTGTACACGCAACCCGTTTGATACCTGTCTTTCAATCTATTTTCAGGAATTTTCTGGACATTATGATTTTGCCTACAACCTGGAAAACCTTGCCAATCATTTTAGAGAATACCAGCGTTTAATGGATTATTACATCAATGAGATGGAAATACCGATACTTGAAGTCAACTATGAAAATATGGTTACTAATACTGAACAGGTAACACGCAAGATGCTTGACTATTGTGGTATTGAGTGGGATGAAAGATGCCTGCAATACTATAAAAATGACCGGATCGTTAATACCGCAAGTTATAGCCAGGTGCGGGAGCCGATTTATACTCGATCAGTAGGTCGATGGAAAAATTATGAAAACCATATTGATAGCCTGAAAGCAATATTACAACCATAACCCTGTTGAGTTATTTCAAATGAAAGGCACCCCGGAAGAATTAAAAAGCACCATTTATAAGCTGGCAACAGAAGGTTATCTATATGAATTAAGAATGCTGGTTCGATTAGTAAAGACCAATGAATACACAGAACTCTTAAGCGTATTTTCAGACTATGAGACGTTTATTCACTCGAAAAATAAACAACTGTTCACTCAGGAAGTTATTGAACAATTCTTACTGAAAAATAACACGATTAATACATCTGTCTCGTCGGAACCAGCCAGGCAACTTTTTACCTGTGCCAATATGGCAGCCTGTTGTGAAGTTTTTGAAGGCTGGACGATACCTGTTAATGAGCTGGAAATGCATAAAACTAACGAGTATCTACAACTTGCCTTGAATAGTGTGGGACCAGATAAAGACGATATTGGCAATAAAATGGCACAACGATTAAATGCCTGTGATACCGCAAGAGTTATACAGCCATTAAAACTCCTTGGGTTATTAAAAGTTGAGTCACAGGCTTGTTATCAATTGTCACTATGTTGTTCAGTTGGTGAACGTGATAGAAACGCGCTTCACCATACGCCATTCATAAAAGCAGCACAAGCACCTGTATTTCCTACCTCTACACCATCGCCGCTTGTATTTGGTACAAATTTACATGGCTATAAAAATATCGTCATGATTGATAATGATACTGTACTTGATGCTATATACAAACAGCTAAATGATGAAAATGAAAATATACTTGCAATGAATACTGATCTTTATGCAGGGCTAGAAGCACTGGCAAATAAGATAGAAAATAAAGAGGCTGGACCCAGAAATCTGGTTGTTTCCTTCAGACTGGCTCCAGAAGCATTTCCAGATATTAAACGTTATCTAGATTGCCTGGCAGCGGTTATCAGTGAAGAAGCTGACCTTGTTATGACAATCGGCGCAGGTGATAACCTTGCCGAGTTCAAGCACCGCCTTCAGGTTATGAATGCTATTTTTGATGATTTACTAACGAGAGGAATGCAACCGTTTCGGATAAGAAATTATAAAGGGAAAACACCCAAGCAACAGCATTTACGACTAGTAAATGGACTAAGCCAGTATGCGTCTTATGAGACAATATATTGTCGGCTTTCTAAATCAAAACTTGGTATTTCTGCCATCTGAATAGACCACTTTTTGAATAGCTTTTTACTATTCTAATGTTGAATTTAAGTGTTGAATGTTACATGGTTAAAACATAGTAATTGAATTTAAGTAATATTACGGGTCGCTATCACTTACACTCTATGATTCTTTCTTAAAACCGCACTTGGTGCTACCGACACGTTTTAGACACCGCTATCTGTCTGAGTTTGTTTACACATTAAAAAATAAATATATTCTGATATTTATCTATCATGCTGTATTGTAGGCACATTCAGAAAGTGGTGCGATTATTGCTTGTTAATTAATGATACGTAAGCGTTCATTCTAGAACTCTATTCCCCCACCTTGTCCAAATCTGATTTCAAAAA
>JALSUJ010000175.1 GCA_027071355.1 Gammaproteobacteria bacterium
ATTGTAACTTATTCAGCATAAATTACCGTATCTTCCTGCAGTGCCTGTATTTTCGGGGACGCTCAAGCACATCCCTGTGTCGCTTTATCTCGGCATCCTGCCTCCATAAACCCCGCAAACACAGGCACTGCAAAAAGATACTCTTATCAGGTTTAAATCATGCTGAAAAAATTTTTATTTAAGTTCTTTAAGAATTGCGTCAGTTACTTCACCAATGGATGGACTGCCGTCCACTGAAATAACGCGGGTATCGCCGCCCAGTCCCTTAAAGTAATTAACGGCTGCCATAGTACCTGTGTTTTCGTCATAATAAATATCATGACGTTTATCAATGGCTTCATCATCCTGATCATCCGCACGAACAGATAATTTACCACCGCAGACACGGCAGACCAGTTCACCGTCTTTTTCAACTGGCTTAATCGCATCAAAAGCAATATGATTTGGATGATTATTATCATTTTCACATAAACGGCGACCGGTAATACGGATTTTAGCCACATCACGGGGCAGGACAATTTCAATAACATAGTCTAATTTAATGTTTTCATCAGATAATGCTTTAGCAAGTGTTTCAGCCTGAACCTTATTGCGCGGGAAACCGTCCAGTAACCAGCCTTTCTTACAGTCATCTTCTTTCAGACGATCAAGGATCATCGGGATAGTAATATCATCTGGAACCAGATCGCCGCGATCAATATATTCTTTGGCTTTTTTGCCCAGTTCTGTACCGCCGCCAATGTTCTGACGAAAGATAGCACCGGATTCAATATGAGCAATATTGTATTTGTCCTGAATAATTGCGCCCTGAGTACCTTTACCACTACCGTTTGGTCCGAAGATTAATATATTCATTGATTTCCCTTTGTGTTATTGCATATTAAATTTAAGTCAGACAATACTAACCATCTGCAAAAGTTTCTGCAATACTTGTCAATAAGATGTAGTATTATATTTATGCTGTAATTTTGTCTGCTTAGCAGTAAATATATCATTCAAAGTTATTATTAACTCTGATCCATGTCAATTCTAACATACTGACTATACAGGATATTAACAATGACAAAAGCTATTAAAGAACCCAGTTTTCGTGATGGTGTTAATCTGATGGTAGACCGGGCTATTTCAGTTATAGGGCTGGATGCAGGCGTTGCCAATGCCATTAAGTCCTGTAATGCGGTAATACAGGTGCAGTTCCCTGTTAAAATCAGAGGCAAAATTGAGGTTTTTACCGGGTGGCGTGCGACTCATAGTACCCATCGTCTGCCTTCCAAAGGAGGTATCCGTTATGCTCCCTATGCCGATCAGAATGAGGTGGAAGCACTGGCCGCTTTAATGACCTATAAATGTGCCATTGTTAATGTGCCTTTCGGTGGTTCAAAAGGGGCATTGTTAATTGATCCGAGCCAGTATGAGCGGGATGAAATGGAAATGATCACCCGTCGTTTTGCTCTGGAATTGATTAGAAAAGGCTTTTTAAGTCCATCTACCAATGTCCCAGCTCCGGATGTGGGTACTGGACAAAGAGAAATGGCCTGGATAGCGGATACCTATAAACAATTAAATCCGGAAGACATTAACTATGTGGCCTGTGTTACTGGGAAACCGCTTCACCATGGTGGTATAGAAGGGCGTGTGGAGGCCACGGGACGAGGTGTTCAATATGCTATTCAGGAATTTTTTCGTCACTCTGATGATGTTAAAAAGGCCAATATGAGCGGCTCCCTGGATGGTAAAACCTGTGTCATTCAGGGGTTTGGTAATGTAGGCTATCATGCGGCCAAATTCCTGTCAGAAGAAGACGGTGTTAAAATTACAGCCATTATTAAAAGCACAGGTGCATTGGTTAATGATGAGGGTATCAATATTGAACAATTGCACCAGCATATAGATGAACATCATGAAATAGAGACCTATCCCTGTGCTCAGTATGTAAAAGATGGGCAGACTGTACTGGAAAAGGAATGCGATATTTTAATTCCGGCCGCTCTGGAAAATCAGATCAATCTGGAAAATGTCGATCGGATTAATGCTAAATTAATTGTTGAAGCGGCTAATGGTCCTATTTCTTTTGGCGCAGATAGTGTCTTAAATCGAAAAGGGATCATTGTGATCCCTGATGCCTATGCCAATGCCGGTGGTGTTACTGTGTCCTATTTTGAATGGATACGTAATATTTCTCATATTCGTTTTGGCAGAATACAGAGACGTCATGAAGAAATGCGCGGAATGGAAATGACTAAAATGTTTGAAGAAGCTACGGGTAATTCAGTGTCTAAACATATTCGTGATACCATTACTCGTGGTGCTGACGAACTGGATCTGGTGCGTTCAGGGCTGGATGATACCATGCGTATGGCTTATCAGGAGATCCGTGAAACCATGGATAATGATGAAAATATTAAAGATTTTCGCACCTCTGCCTTTGTTACCTCGATAAGAAAAATTGCCCGTTCCTATCTTGATGTAGGAATTTTATAGGACCTTAACAACGATGGCCAAAACCCCAATGGGGCATACTCCGCTGGGGGAGATGTCCACTAAAACTTTTTTACAGGACTACTGGCAAAAACAGCCACTGTTAATTCGTCAGGCATTCCCTGATTTTGAGACGCCGCTTAGCGCAGAGGAACTGGCTGGATTATCCTGTGAAGAAGAGGTAAATTCCAGAATAATTATAGAACAGGGGGGAGACCATCCCTGGCAGGCCATTCATGGTCCTATGACAGAAGAAATATTTGCCTCAATGCCGGAAACACACTGGACTCTGGTGGTTAATGATCTGGAAAAAACGATTCCTGAACTGGCCTGGATAACGGATCAGTTTCGGTTTATACCCGAATGGTATCTGGATGATTTAATGAGCAGTTATGCGGCACCGGGAGGTACAGTAGGGCCGCATTTTGATCTGTATGATGTGTTTATCCTGCAGGGTTCCGGTCAGCGCCGCTGGCAAATCAGTACTCAGCCCGTAGCAGAGGATAATATTATCCCTGATATTGCTATTCGACTGCAAAAAGATTTTACTCCGGAAATTGAATGGCTCCTTGAACCCGGAGATATGATGTATTTGCCGGCCGGTGTATCTCATCACGGAGTTTCTATCGGTGAGAGTATGAGTTTCTCTATTGGTTTTAAAGCCACCAGCCATGAAGCTCTGGTCAGTGATTTTATTGCTTACATTACCCGTGAACTACCGGTCAGTAAAACCTATCATCTGCCCAATGAAGGCGTTGCAACACACCCCGCACAAATTACCGCTGCAGCCATAGCAGAAATCAGAACGATTTTTAAGAATTATCTGGATCCTCAACATCCTCAGCTGGCCCGCTGGTTTGGTAGTTTTGTCAGTGATTCTAAAATAGATTATCTGTATGAATGTGAGCAGCCAGTAGACTCTTTTGGGCAGTTACTGGCGCTGCAGGAGGAATCTGCGCTGCCGTTATTACGTCATCCGGCCAGCCGTTTTGCCTTTACTACAGCAGGACCACAGCCGACTGTTATGTTATTTATTGACGGGCAGGATTTTAATGTCTCTGAAGCCTTT
>JALSUJ010000176.1:0-2550 GCA_027071355.1 Gammaproteobacteria bacterium
GGTAGAAAAACTGATTGGTAAAACCGATAAGCAGGGTGTTAAACAACGTAAGGAATTACGTGAAAGTTTAACCACAATATCCCCGGTATTTGAACAGAAACCGTTTTTTATGTCCGATGAATTTACTCTGGTTGACTGTGCTATTGCCCCAATTTTGTGGCGTTTAAATGAAATGTGTATAGAATTACCGGAAGAAGCCGCTGCTGTTAAACAATATGCTCAGCGTATATTTGACAGAGAATCTTTTCAGCAAAGTTTATCTGAAGCTGAAGAAGATATGGAAATTATCTCTTAATACGGTCACTTTTAACAGTAAAGAGTAGTATAAAACCATGACACCAAGCCGCCCATATTTATTACGCGCCATTTATGACTGGCTTATTGATAATGAGCAAACACCTTATTTACTGGTTGATGCCAATGCAGAAGGCGTGGTGGTGCCTGTTGAACATATTCAGGATGGTAAAATTATCCTCAATATCAGTATGACAGCGACTCGTGACCTTGAATTAAACAATGAAGGGGTTAGTTTTAATGCCCGTTTTGGCGGTAAACCCATGCATGTCAATGTACCGGTTATGGCGGCTCTGGCGCTTTACTCCAAAGAGAATGGCCGGGGCATGATGTTTCCTGAGGAAGGTGTGGATGATGATCCGAATTCACCTGCCCCTACGGATGGCAAAAACCAGAAAGAGGACTCATCAAAACCGCATTTGACCTTAGTTAAATAGAGAAGAGTTAAATAGAGAAGAGTTAAATAGAGAGGGATTAAATAGTCCCTAATCAGGGATGCTTTTGCCGGGATTTAAAATATTATCCGGATCAAATACCTGTTTTATGGCCCGCATATAATTAAGACTGCTATTATCCAGTTCTCTGGCTATGTAGTCTTTTTTTACCAGTCCAATCCCGTGTTCACCGGAAAGCGTTCCCTCAAGCTCTAATACCAGTTTAAATACCGCTTCCAGGCAATCCAGGACAGTGTTCTGCATGGTTTTATCATCAGGATCTGTGAGTAAATTAACATGTATATTGCCATTACCGGCGTGACCAAAATTGACAATGGGAATGTGGTATTTTTGGGCCAGCTGTTCGAGCCCTGTAATCAGTTCTGGTATACGGGAAACAGGTACTACCACGTCTTCATTAATTTTTTTAGGGGCGATTTTCCTCAGTGCCGGAGATAATGCCTTTCGTGTTTCCCATAAGGCTGAAATTTCCTGCGGCGAACGGGCTGGTTTTATTTTCAGACAGCCATTATTATCGGCCACCTGAATAATAGCCGATAAGCCTTCGTGAATAGCAGTTGCTGTACCATCCAGCTCTACCATGAGCATAGCGTCCGCATTAACAGGCAGCTCCGAGCTTGAATAATCCCGGATCATGTTAATGGCTGATTTATCAATAAACTCCAGAGCACAGGGAATAACCGGTTGTGCCATAATAGCTGCTACGGCCTGGGCTGCACTTTTCATGGAGTTATAGATCAGCTGTACCATCTGTCGGGATTCTGGCAGCGGGCTTAGTTTTAAAACTGCCTGGGTAATGATACCCAGAGTGCCTTCAGAACCAATTAACAGACGGGTTAAATCATATCCAACCACACCTTTTGTGGTCTTTACTCCACAGTGCAAGGTATCTCCCTGACCGGTAATAGCGGTTAATCCCAGTACATTATCACGGGTAGTACCATATTTTACGGCTCGTGGGCCAGCGGAATTATAGGCCAGGTTACCGCCCAGAGTGCAGACTGCACTACTGGTGGGATCCGGGGGCCAGAAAAAACCATGTTCGGCAGCCGCTTCCTGAATGGCCTGATTGGTTACACCAGGTTCAGCTATAATCAGGCGGTTATCCGGATCAACTTTTATGATCCGGTTCATATGCTCAAAAGAAAGAATAACCCCACCCTGAATCGGTACTGTGGCACCGGTGGTGCCTGTTCCGGCACCACGACTGATAAGCGCTATCTGATAACTCTGACAGAGTCTCACCAGTTGTTGTATTTGCTGATGACTACGGGCAAAGACTACGGCGTCCGGCTGGGCATGTAGACGACTATTATCATAGCCATAAGTCCAGCACTGAGATCCCTCTGTCAGATAATCAGCCGGATCAAGTGTTTGTTTAAGAGCCTGAATAAATTGTGTGTTAATTGAACTCACTGCTGAAATAATCAGATCCGGTTATCGTCCGGATTTGGATATTCAAATAGTTTAACCACTTTTTTTACATCACTGGTGGTGCGCGCAATGTCAGTAATTTTATCGGCCTGTTCACGATTAACAAGGCCCATTAAAAACACCACACCATTTTCAGTAACAACTTTTACCTGAGCACCATCGAGTTCATTAAGGCTGGTAAAAACAGAGGTTTTAATTTTACTGGTAATATAGGAATCATTGGTTCGGGAGGACATGGAAGTTGGTTCGCCAATAACCACTTCATTAAATACATAACGGACATTTTTTATCTGATTGGCTATGTGAGTCAGTTGCTGTTTTTGCTGTTCAGTCAGAACTTCACCGGTAATTAAAACCTTACGATTAT
>JALSUJ010000176.1:2560-3526 GCA_027071355.1 Gammaproteobacteria bacterium
GTTAACATGGGTCTGTTCACTGAGTTCTTTATCTTCATAAAATAAATGGGCAAATTTAGTTTTGATATTTTGATCTTCGACATAGTCACCGGTGGTTCGCTTATCCATTGCGACTGAAGTACCTGCGGCGGCTCCACCAATAACAGCTGCAGTACAGCCGGATAGAAGATATACAGAAAGTAATAATAAGCCAAAAGTTGTTATGTTTTTCATAAGATTGTCCCTGAAATATTGTTTATGCACCAAATAACTGAAAATCAATTTGATCACATAGAGCATGAATAATAGTAATATGGGTTTCCTGAATCCGGGCAGTCTGATTGGCTGGTACACGTAATTCAATATCATTTTCAGTCAGTTGCTGCGCCACCGGGCCACCATCTTTTCCAGTCAGAGCTATAACCGTCATATCACGTTCATGAGCCGCTATAATAGCCTGCACAATGCTATTAGACTGACCACTGGTGCTAATAGCCAGTAAGACATCGGGTTCTCTGCCCAGAGCATGGATCTGGCGGGTAAATACCTCATCATACTGGTAATCGTTAGCAATGGATGTGATAGCTGAAGTATCCGTAGTCAGAGCAATGGCCGGTAAAGCAGGGCGCTCAGCTTCAAAGCGATTAACCAGTTCAGAAGTAAAATGTTGTGCATCAGCAGCAGAACCGCCATTACCACAGGCCATAATTTTGCCTTCGTTGAGTAAGCAGTGAACCATTTTTTCACTGGCCTGAAGAATTTGCTCAGCTAGACTCTCAAGACTGGCCCGTTTAACCGCAATACTATTGTTAAAAATTGTTTCTATCCGAGACAGACTCATCGGAAATGGTATCCTTCTATTTAATAAATTTTGTTAATAAACTGTTTGTAAATAATAACGTTGGCTAGGTAAATTGAATGGCATTTTTAATCCATTCAATATGTTCCCCGGACTGCATCTGAGGGCTAATAGCCACAGCATCAATA
>JALSUJ010000177.1:0-1757 GCA_027071355.1 Gammaproteobacteria bacterium
AAGTTACAACAGGTCGATGGCTCAGCCGTTTATGTTAATAGTCAGAAGCACGGCGGTAATGCTGTGGACAGAAGCCAGAGTCTGACCAGCTATCAGACAGGATTTTCACTGGGCTGGGAGCTGGATTTCTGGGGTCGTTTTCAACGCAGTATAGAGTCAGCCGATGCGGCCTTTTTTGCTTCTATCAGCAATCAGCAGGATATTCAGGTACTCATTGCCGCCCAGATCGCGCAAACTTATTTTGCCTATCGTATTACACAGGGTCGAATTGCCATTGCCCGAAGAAATGCCAAAATTCAGCAACGCAGTTATGAGATCACCAATAATTTATATAAAAGTGGTGAAGGTTCAGAACTGGATCTGCAGCAGGCTAAGACACAATATCTGGCCACCCTGGCCACTATACCGGATCTGGAAATTGCCTTATCTCAGAACCTCAATGCTCTGGCCGTATTACTGGCTAAACCACCGGGCAGCCTGGAACTGCCGCGGGAATTACCGAAAGACTGGCGGTTACCCGAAATCAAACCGGACACCTTTAATAATATCCCGGCCAGTCTGCTGACCCGCCGCCCCGATATTCGAACTGCAGCCTGGCAGGTAGCGGCCCAGTCAGCACAGATTGGGGTAGCAGAAGCCGATTATTATCCTGCCATTTCATTATTTGGCACTCTGGGCTGGTCAGGCAGTACTCTCAGCGGCAGCCCGAATACCAGCAGCGTCTCTTTCGGGCCCGGATTCAACTGGAATATTCTGGACTATGGTCGTATTGATAATAATGTCCGGATTCAGGATGCCCGTCTACAACAGTTGATTGAACAATATCAGAACAAAGTTCTGCAGGCAGCACTGGAAGTTAAAAATTCCACTTACAGCATTTTTAAAACCAATGAACAACAGCATTTACTGGACCAGAGTGTAGTGGCTTCACAACGTGCTCTGGCTATTGCCAATATCCGTTATCATGAAGGCTATGCCGACTTTCAAAGGGTACTGGATGCCCAGCGTGCCATGTTTTCACAGGCAGAACGGCAATGGCTCAATCAGGGCAGTTATATCACCACCATTATTGCCTTATATAAAGCACTGGGCGGCGGCTGGACAGAAATGACCGTCGATCAACTCATCCCTGAAAAAACTAAAAAGACCATGCAGGAACGTGTTGACTGGGGCGATTTATTAGACACCCCGATTTACCAGAATAACATACCCGCAGAGCAAGAGACCCATAAACCATGAGCGAAAAAAACAGCGCCGCAGACAACTCTGAACCCACCAGTAATTCAACTGAATCAGCTGAGTCGCTTGCAAAACCCGAGGCTGATAGTGAGCCGGCTAAAAAATCGGTTAAAAAAGGACTGGTTATTATACTGGGCAGTATTTTTTTAAGCCTGACCTGGTATCTGCTGGCTGACCGCTTTACACCTTATACCCAGCAGGCACGTATTAACGGTTATGTAGTAGGCATCAGTTCTGAAGTCTCCGGTATTGTGACAAAAGTTCTGGTTAAAAATAATCAGAGTGTAACAAAAGGCCAGCCCTTATTTGAAATTCAGCGTACTCAATATGAAATCGCATTAAATAAAGCCCAGTCAGATCTGGAAAAAGTGATCCGCCAGATAGAAGCCAATACCGCGGGTGTGGCTTCTGCTGAATCCAATCTTCTGGCAGCCAGAGCCAATGCCAAAAAAGCCCGTCAGGATATTGAGCGACTGGAAAAACTATACCGTGAAGATCCCGGAGCCATATCAGTACGC
>JALSUJ010000177.1:1767-12193 GCA_027071355.1 Gammaproteobacteria bacterium
TCAGTACGCCGCCTGGAAACTTCCAGAGCCAATTATGAACAGGCACTGGCCCGAGTAGCAGGCAAGGTAGCCGAAGTTGCCAGAGCCCTTGAAAACCGTGGCGAAGAGGGTCTGAATAATGCCCAGTTAAAAAGTGCCCAAAGTGCTGTGGACAAGGCCAGGCTCGATCTTGAGCATACCCTTGTAAAATCTTCTTCAGCAGGTATTATCACTGATTTACGCACCGATACCGGTCATTTTGCCAACGCTGGCAAGCCGGTTATGACCCTGATTTCCATTCACGATGTCTGGATTGATGCTGAATTTACTGAAAATAACCTGGGCCATATGAAAGTCGGTGAACCGGCTGAACTGGTTATTGATGTTTTACCCGGCAAAGTATTTTCCGGCAAAGTCCGCAGTATCGGACTGGGTGTATCTACCAGCCAGCCGCCGCCAGCGGGTACGCTGCCGAGTATTACCAATAACCGGGACTGGCTGCGACAGGCACAACGCTTTCCTGTCGTCATTGAATTTGACCTGCAGCAAATTAACCAGTTACGCCACTACATACGTATCGGCGGTCAGGCTGAAGTTATCGTCTATACCAAAGGCCATGCTATGCTCAATACCCTGGGCTGGTTATATATACGTCTTATGAGCTGGTTCTCTTATGCTTATTAAGGCTATTTCAATGACTGATTCCCGTAAGGTATAACGGTCATGCATATTCAGGCTCGACGTATATTTCGGCTGGCTTTAGTACCCTCTCTGGCATTAGCAGCAGCTTACGCAATGCAGATGCCGCTGCCGTTTATTGCGCCTCTATTCGCCTTTATTCTGACCGCCATTCCCGGTCCGCCTCTGCCGGCAAAAAAAATCATCGGGCTGATTTTACTGGTTATTATTACCCTGGGATTCGGGATTATACTTATCCCCCTGCTGATGCATTTTCAGTTTACCGCTGTTTTGCTGGTCGCTATGGGGCTGTATCTGAGTTCTTATCTGACGGTTAATCTAAATAAAAATCTGCCCGGGGCATTTATGGCCATGGGATTGACCATGGTATCAGCTGCAGGAACTGTGAATGATGTACTGGCTACCCTCATTATCCAGAGTCTGATTCTCGGGATTATTTTCGCCAGTATCTGTCAGGCACTGGTATATCCATTTTTTCCTGAAGACCCTGCACCAGCACAGATAGCTGCAGCCCAGACGGATGAAAACCTTAAAAATTCTGAACAATCCAACTGGATTGCTATTCGCAGCACCCTGATTGTACTACCGGCTTACCTGCTGTTATTAAGTAATCCCGGTGTGTATATGCCCATTATGATGAAAGCTGTATTATTAAGCCAGCAGTCATCTACACTGGATACCCAAAGTGCTGCGCGAGAACTCATAGGCTCAACTTTTATGGGCGGTGTTTTTGCGGTATTACTCTGGCTGGGTCTGGGTATATGGCCTAATCTATGGATGTTTTTTTTATGGATGCTGTTATTCAGTCTGTATTTTTCCTGCAAAATTTACCGTTTAATCAAGACCCGTTTAACAGCTTCCTTCTGGTTAAATACGGCCATTACCATGCTGATCCTGATCGGCCCGGCGGTTGAAGATACTAATAATGGTAAAGATGTCTATAGCGCGTTTTTCATTCGTCTCAGCCTGTTTGTCGGTATTACTCTGTATGCACTGGCGGCTGTTTATTTTCTGGAATATCTAAGAGCTCGTAAAAGGAATCGTAATTATGCTCTCTAATTTATTAATGGGTTTTTCCACTATGCTGTTATGCCTGTTCCTGCAGGTGTTTTTACTGGTAACCACTATTCGCTATTATATGAAACACCGTTTTAGTGAACACAATTCAAATGCCTTATCTCATTTAGTGACCTTTAGTGTGGTTATGCTGTTGTTGCTGATAGGTAATCTGGCACAAATTTCTGTCTGGGCTTTACTGTTCCTCTCTCTGGATGAATTTGAACTATTTGCCACAGCCTTTTATCATTCTGCAGTTAACTTCAGCTCTCTGGGATATGGTGATATTGTAATGTCCGAAAAACACCGCCTGCTGGGCGCACTGGAAGCTCTGAACGGGGTATTAATGATTGGTATTTCAACAGCAGCCTTATCAACACCCTTTAAAGATCTATTAAAGGTAAGAATACATATTGATGAATAAACAAACACAGTAAAGAAATTCTCGTAACCAGTTCTCGTAACCATTGTACATACATGTAGTAATACATTAAATTCTACTATTTTGTATGCCTTTTGCAATCATTTCAAGGTAAAGCTTAACCTGTTGATTTACTTGTAATTTGTTTCCATCCTCAACGTCGAAATCATGGTGGCGTCTTTTTTCCTATCATGCATTGCTTGGTTAGATTGATTTGGGTACATGAATAAACTCAATTCTTATGCCACTTGGCTCATAACACATCATGTGTTTTGCAGGACCATCTCTTAATAATTCAGGCGAGAATTCAATTTCAAAGCCATGATTTACAATTTTTTCATAAACAGCATCAAGAGCATCGAAACTATCAACTGATAATGCCAAGTGATGTAGTCCTACATTTGAATTCTTATCAAATTTTACTGGATGCACAGGCTTTGCCTTCCACAAGGTAACCATTAATATTCCATCTGATACAAATATTGCTGGGTATATTGAGTCTCTTCTTACCTCTGACCACCCTAGAATATTTGTAAAAAAATCTGCCGATTCTTCAAGTTTAGATACTGTCAGTCCTATATGATGAAAACCTTTTGTTATCGGGGTTAATTCACTCACTTCTTTTTCTCCTTGCTGTCACATATTCACCTGCTATACTCCAGTTATCAGTACTCACTTCATCTACAACTGTAGTTTTCGGATTTTTATTTAATACATCTTGAAGTAAATCAATTACTCCCTTAATCAGTTTTTGCTTCTGTGTCACTCCTTCTTCAGTAATCTTATTATTCACATTCTGGCATTGTGAACACTCATTCCGGCCATTTGAACACCCATTCCGGACAATAACCGAAAAGTGTTCACGTTGGGCCGGAATATGCAGCTTTGCCACTTATTAAAAGAAATGCTCCGTGAAGACCCACAACAGGGACTGGTAAGCCCGAACCATTAAAACACAAACTCTCTGGTTTGTGGCCGCATTAGCCAAAAAGACCGCGTTATTTATAAGTATGATAAAGCGTACATTTATATTTATGCGATTGGCGGCCACTACAATCAATTTTAAATTGCCTTAACGCTTGAAATAACTCGACCCTAAATAAATCAGTTGAACCTACTGCGAATGTCCATAGCACTGAATCTACAAGACTTTCCAGAATATTTTGACTTCACCCGAAGGGTGACTACGAATAAAGCCAAAATAACCTGTAAATCCTGGTATCTCCAGCACTCTGATCATTCTCGCTATGATTCAACTGATTTATTTAGGTTGACGGTTTTACACAGAGCAGAGCGATAGCGGCGCGGTGTGTAAAACCGGTCAATGTTAATTGACTTGTCATGTGTATTGTTGCTATTATATGTACACATATTGGTAATTATACACATTGGTGACCGCAATGAGAACAAATATTGAAATTGATGATAACTTAATGGCTGATGCATTAAAAGCAACTGGTTTAAGCACTAAAAAAGAAGCTGTTGAATTAGGGCTTAAGGCATTGATTAAATTGAACAAACAGGCATCTATTCGTGCGCTTAGAGGCAAGCTCAAGTGGGAGGGTGACCTGGATGAAATAAGAACTAAAAAATGATTTTAGTTGATTCGAGTGTTTGGATTGATTTTTTTAATGGCACTGTATGTTCCGAAACAGATAAATTGAATGAAATACTTGGACTTGAAGAGGTTGTAATTGGTGATATCATACTGGCCGAAGTACTACAAGGATTTAGAAGCGATACCGATTATAAAGCCGCTAAAAATGTTTTAACATCCTTAACTGTCTATGATTTATTGGGGAAGGAAATGGCTATTAAAAGTGCTAATAATTTTAGAAAGCTACGAAAAAAAGGAATTACCATCAGAAAAACGGCAGATGTGATTATTGCTACTTATTGTATTGAAAACAAAATACCATTGTTATTTACAGATAAAGATTTTGTACCTTTCGTAGATAATTTAAGACTGAAATCTGCGTATTGATTTTTACACATAACATCTTAGCATTTATACGTTGTGCACAGCATTACGTATAAATGTCTGTTGAGCAATGCCGCCTGCCCGAGTTTATAACTTATTAATGGAAATTGTTTTTTTGAAGCTCAAACCAGAAAGGTGATCGCCGGGGTTTCAGGCATAACAAATACTGAGAAAAACCTTAATCAACCCCAAAATAAAATCCGTTCCCTGTCTTTATGGACTCAATTATCCTAAATAAATCAGTTGAACCTACTGCGAATGTCCATAGCACTGAATCTAAAATATTCTGGAAAATCCTTTAGATTCAGTGCATAAGGCTGTTGCAGTCGGTGGCAACTGATTTTTCTAGGTTGAACATCTGATGTACGGTTGAGTCAGACCATTGTCTTTCATTAGCGGTCTGGATCAGCCAGTCTTTTATTTCCTGGGTAGTCATGTGTTCGGGTGAACGATGATAAGCACGGGAATGTAAGCTCACCGAATGCAGATAGGCCTGATGAGTTTTAGGTGAAAACTGTCTGAACGTCATCAGATCTATCATTTTTTGACGTAAAGGGGTCATAGTAAATCTCCTTTAATAATGGAAGGAGATCTTAGTATCCGCCGGGTTCCTGTCAGTTGCGAATATTTAGAGGGAGCTTCTGATGTGAAATACTATAGAATTTAGAGGACTGGAAAGTAATGCTACCGCGAAGCGGTTTTGTTCAACGCCTAGTTCACCGGCAACTCAAAGTGGCACGTTTTTGCGCTCTTTGCAAAACAAGTGCAGCTTTGAGTTGTCAGGTGCAACTTTTTGTTAGCTGATATTTTTAGCACGCTCTTCAATCAAATAATTACGCAGAAGCCTTTCTCCACGCATAACATATAAAATATAGATTTTTGTTTTTTCAATTCGATAAAAAACTCGACAGGGACCGACTATTATTTCTCTGTACCGGCTACCTTTTAATTCTGGGGGGATGCGCCCTGATTTTGGAAACTCTTTTAATCTTTCTGTTTTATCAAGAACTTTTGCAACTAAACCCTGGGCGGCAATAAAGTTATCAAGAGCGATATATTCCGCTATTTCATTTAAATCTGATAATGCTGGCTCTGTCCATATTATTTGAGCCACTTACTCAATGCCTTTTTTGCTTCTTTTTGTGTGTATGTGCGTCCTTCTTGAATGGCTGCCTCACCTCTTGCAATGCCCTCTAGTATTTCCATTCGATTTTGCATAAATTCAAAATCTTCGACATCTATGAGATAAGCTGACGGCTGGCCATGCTCTGTTATTAATATAGGCTCTTTCGATTCATGCAAATCTGCAAGAATTTTAGTGGCCTGACGCTTTAATGTGGTTACGAGTTCTACTTTCATGATAGTGATACTAAACTATCACTTTGGTTTTGGCAAGTATCTGAGCCTTTCTTCAGCTAACATTATATTCGGCTGCTTACACATTATTACCAATACTACTGTCGCGGCCTATTGTGTGGCCCGTTCGGGCTATTATTTTATAACTTTATACCTTCAAGAACAGGAAGTATATCTTCAAGAACAGGAAGTCTATTACTTTATATAGATTTTCCAATATCTGACAGCTCTTCATTTGCTCTTATTTATTCCAGGAAAATTGTCTTAAGCTACTGATTTGAACAAATAATAGTTGCAGCACTTTAAACAGAAGCATTAAATACAATAGTAGCTGTCAGTATATTAAACCTAAAGAAAGCGGCTTGTTATTTAATCTTTCTGGCTTCCAGATAAAAGCGTTTTTCATCCGCTTCACCCATAGAAAAGGTTTTTCTGGGTAAAGCACCGTCAAAAATAATGGTTTTAAACAGGCTGTGTTTGGATATGGGCGGGAAGAAAAAGCCCATATTACCTTCCTTAACACCCAGTTCATTAACCACTTCATCACCGTGAATAAAGTCCACCTTGCCACCATTTTGATCCAGATAATCATTTAAAAAGGATTCTATAGTCGCCAGTTCCAGGGTATAGGGTGGTTCATTTATCTGAATATAGCCGTAACCGTCAGCATCATTAAAAGGCACAATATGCACATTGTCTGCTGTAGCCGCCTGTGCTCTGGATTTCATATCTGTTTCATTTTCACAGCGCACAATTTTACATTGACCATTAAAGTGGGACTGCATATCCTTGAGTAACTGCGCTGGATTAACATTAAAAATAACCCGATGGATGGGCTCAAACTGCAGACCGTCGTCATGAATATTAACCAGTTCTACCAGCGCATAACGTGCCGGATTAGCCATCACGCTCTGCACATCATCAGCATCCTGCTTAATTTTTTCCCAGATGGCTTTGGCTGTAGCCAGTGAATGATTACCGTCACCCATAGCATACAAGAGTACATCCCTGCCCTGAGCATTATATTTATTGGCAAATACCTGCGGATCGGCCAGATGTGACAGAGCATCGCTGACCTGACTGATCAGTTCCGGAGTATCAATGGCATAGCCTTTTATATGGCCGCTGTCCATCATCAGTTCAAAGTCATACAAAGGCTCTGGATTTTTAGCAAACAACGGCTCAATAACTGTGCGCTGCGGATCATCAATTAATACCATAATATGCGGTAATTCTATGGCTGCATCCTGACGTACTTTAATCCGCGGCGGCAGGCGATCCACTATGGTGCCCTCGGTGGCACGGATCAGGGTTTGGGAACCTTTATTAAAATCGTAATGTTCCAGATCTATTGCCACTACCAGACCTTTTCTGGACGGTGCCTGTGAGGTTTTACGATCCACCAGCACAAAGCCCGGCTTAGTCATGGGTACTAAAATATCCTCATCCAGGTATTGCTGCATGGTGCTGTTAATGCTGGCAATCCGCTGATTGCCATCAGCATCTTCCAGAAAGACTTCCGGAAATATCACCTTCAGGGTCGAAGGAGCCTCACCGGCAATATTAGCCACTTCTGACCAGTAGTCCGGCTGTGAAGTATACTGGTCACAGGCCACTACCGACCACTTGTGTAAATCCACATCTTTAGCGGGTAAAAGTATTTCAGGTACCTGTAAACCAATTTTATCAAAATTCATGTTTTTCTCCGTTTTCCGGGCAATTACCGATCATTCTTGCGGGTCAGTCGTGCCAGTGCTTCGTTGTATTTTTCAGTAGTATTTTTTACCACATCATCCGGCAGTTCGGGACCGGGAGAGGTTTTGTCCCAGTCCAGAGATTCCAGATAATCCCGTACATATTGTTTATCAAAGCTCTGTGGACTGCTGCCGGGCTGATAAGCCTCCGCCAGCCAGAATCGGGATGAGTCCGGGGTCAGCGCTTCATCAATTAAGGTCAGGCGGTTGTCTGCATCCACGCCAAACTCAAATTTGGTATCGGCAATAATAATGCCACGGGGCAGTGCGTATGCAGCCGCTTCAGTATACAGTTTTAAACTGACATCTCGGATCTGAGCCGCCAGTTCTTCGCCTATTATTTTTACTGTGGCATCATAGTCTATATTCTCATCATGTTCGCCTACGGCAGCTTTACTGGAGGGTGTATAAATAGCCTGCGGCAGTTTATCTGCCAGCTGTAATCCCTCGGGCAATTTAATACCGCAAATAGCACCACTGGCCTGATAGTCTTTCCAGCCGGAACCGATAATATAACCACGCACAATCGCTTCCACTGGCAGTGCTTTGAGTTTTTTGACCACCATAGCTCGACCTTCCACCAGTGCCCGTTCTGCCGCATCGGGTATCGCCTGTTCCAGGGTCATTTCAGACACCTGATTAGCAATAGCGTCTTTAAAAAAATGAAACCAGAAACTGGACACCTGGGTCAGTATGGCTCCCTTGCCGGGAATGGCGGTGGGCAAAATAACATCAAAGGCCGATAGTCTATCCGTGGTGACAATCAGCATATGCTCATCACCTACCGCATAAATATCCCTGACCTTACCACGATGGAGCAGAGGCAGGCTTTTTAAATCAGTATCATAAAGTACAGGAACCATTGTTTTTCCAGATTAAGTTTTCCAGCATATTAAAATTAAGTGCAACTATTCAGCATAAATCAGCATAAATTACCGTATCTTCCTCTAGTGCCTGTATTTTCGGGGACGCTCAAGCACATCCATGTGTCGCTTTATCTCGGCATCCTGCCTCCATAAACCCCGTAAATACAGGCACTACAGAAAGATACTCTTATCAGGTTTAAATCATACTGAATAGTTACAATTAAGTTAGTGATTATAAAACATTGCCTGATAAAATGCAGGTTGAATACTGCTGAACAGACTTGAAATTGGGCTTTCTGTACCCATCAATGATAAAACAGTACGGATTAACATCCACAATAAAAACAGGGACCAGATTATGAAAATAGCAATTATCAGCGGCAGTCATCGTTATCACTCACAAAGCCTGAAAGTCGCCCAACATATAGAAATGACTCTCAAAGACGGTATCTGTGATGAAACCTGGCTGTATTCTCTGGAGGGTAATCCCCTGCCCTTATGGGATGAAGGCGTCTGGGACGGGGAACAGCAGTGGCTGGATATTCTGAACCCCTTACGTGAACAACTGGTTTCTGCTGATGCACTGGTGATTATTACTCCGGAATGGCATGGTCAGGTTCCGGCCGGTTTAAAAAACTTTTTCTTATTATTCGGTAAAAACGAGTTGGCCCATAAACCTGCTCTGATTGTTTCTGTCTCTGCCGGGGACGGTGGTTCCTATCCGGTTGCTGAACTGCGTATGAGCAGTTATAAAAATTCCCGTTTATGCTATATCCCGGAGCAGGTGATTATTCGCCATGTTGAATCGGTGTTAAATGCTAAAGAAACAGATAATGATAGCCGCTCCGATCCTTACATCCGTGAACGTCTGCAATGGTCATTAACTATTCTGGCTCAATATGCAACAGCTTTGCAGAAAGTAAGAGACAGTGGTGTTACGGAAACCGAAAAATTTGGCAATGGCATGTAAGTCGTTAGCTGGAACTTATATACTGAGTTAATATTCTATCCAGATGGTTGGCGAAATTCTGCCGATCAGTCTGATTTAATGGCGGTGGCCCACCACCCGTTTGCACACCGCTGGAACGCATGGTATCCATAAAGTCACGCATATTCAGTTTGGATTTAATACTGCTGGCCGAATATAACTCACCTCTGGGATTTAATGCCTGGGCACCTTTTTCTATTACTTCTGCTGCCAGTGGTATATCACCGGTTATAACCAGATCATCTTTTGCAACCCGTTTGACTATCTCATTATCCGCCACATCAAAACCGGCTGAAACTTTCAGCATTTTAATATTTTCCAGCCGGGGAACCTGAATAAAACGGTTAGCCACCAGGGTCATAGTGATCCCGGTACGTTTCGCTGCTTTAAATAATATTTCTTTTATTACCACAGGGCAGGCATCTGCATCGACCCAGATATTCATATTTTAAATTCCAGACAGGGGTTATTACTATTGAACCTGCATTTTAACATAAATTTATCTATTACTACGTTTCAGTCCTTTGTGACAGAAAAGTTACAAACATTTAATGTTTGCGTAAGGATTATGTAAGGTCACCTGTTATATAGTTACCTCAACGAAACGAAAAATGTTTTAACAACTAATTGAAAATAACGATGAGGATACCATCATGAAAACTTTAACTACTTTATTATTTGCCGCTTCCGCAGCTTTTGCTGTTAATGCTAATGCCGATGCTGTACACGGTGACCCAGGTATGGGTGATGTTTTCCCTATACAGGAAACCAGTCTCCAGCCTCAAACACTGAATACAGTCGCTGATACCGGTAAGGAAGTCTGGAGTGTTGAATATGAAGAATATATCAATCCTGCTGACTTTAATCTGACTGCTCAAAACAGTGTTGCCGGAATACTGCAGGAAATGGAAAATAATCCTCCTGCTGCCGGTGGTAATATCCAAAGCGTATTCAAATGGGATAGCAATGCCGGTGAATACCAGTTACAGTAAGCTTTAACAGCTTCCACTGCAGCACCTTTTCATTTCCCGCACACTCTCTCTGCCCTTACTGACAGGCCGGGAGTTTGTGCTTTTTTAGGCCTGTTATTTAGCCTCCCAAACAAGCCATAATAGTCTCTGATTAGCCTTCTTACAGTCCCTGAGTTAAAATACCCTTTTTAGTTTCAGATAATCCTCATGAGTCATAAAAACCAGCCTTCTCAAACGGCCTATCCACCGCCTCAGCGTGTTTATTTTAGCGAACACGAACAACGTCTGCCCTGGCTCAGTATTTTAATGGATGCCTATCTGATCACTGATCAGGGTATTAGCGAAGGTATTAAAC
>JALSUJ010000178.1:0-314 GCA_027071355.1 Gammaproteobacteria bacterium
TTTTCGGGGACGCTCAAGCACATCCCTGTGTCGCTTTATCTCGGCATCCTGCCTCCATAAACCCCGCAAACACAGGCACTGCAGGCAGATACTCTTTTCAGGTTTAAATCATGCTGATTAGTTACAAAATTGATACAAATTCAGTAATTATTCAGCTTAAAGTATGTTGAGTAGTGACTAAATTCATTTCATTTTTGATGCCCAGATGGCAAGCTTATGCATCATGGATTTCTGAGAAACCTGATCTTCCGGGATAGGCTGAATCACTTTATCATGAACCAGTAATCGATAGATGTACTCAATTTTTTCATGTG
>JALSUJ010000178.1:324-12170 GCA_027071355.1 Gammaproteobacteria bacterium
TTCCCTCTCCATATTTAACACCTTCTAAAATGGCCTTTTTCACTAATGCTTTTTCATTTTTTAGCTTTTTCATAGAAACCTCTAACTGACTATTCGAGATATTTTATTTACCAGGTCATAATATCAAACAGATAAAGTCTGCCGGCTTTAGCAAGGTATACCCTGCTTCTGTTTCGAACTTTCGACTGGCTGAATAGATACGATCTTTCTATCAACAGTTCCTAATCTCAAGTCTTCAGGTGATTTTGATAAAATTCCCAGGCTGTTAATGAATGTGCACATTTTTTACAGATGAAGTGTGTTAATTTTTCGCTATCACCAAATATACCATCATCTTTGTTTGCATTGAAATAATGTTGACAGACATGACATTTTTCAACCATAAACTCGTCTGTCGGAATTCTCTCTAATATCTCATTAATCAGAGTTTTTAGAGGAATGTACTCAGCAAAATCAATGCTATTATTGTTAACATTCCATTTCACCTCTTTGATATTTATAAGCCCGACCAGAAATTGCCAGTATTGTTCATCATATTCCTGTTTAACTTGCTGGTTGGCTTGTTCAATTGTCCATGAGCTTTGTTTTAAATGCTTTAAAGTCATTAGCAAACGCCTTTATGTCATCACACCCAAAGGATGTGTTCTGGAACCATGAAGTCCATTTAGTGTGTTATTTTTTTACATGAACGTCTAACTTTTTAGCCATTAGTCCCTGATCATCAATATAACACTCAAATTCTAACATTGAACGAAGCTTTAGCCTAAATAAATAATGACAGATCTATTTAGAATGTCTGCAATAAATCGGTAAACAGTCACTTTATAAAAAAGTGCTCATTGACGGCAAAATGCTGGCATTGGCCATTTATTTTCTTCCATTAAACGCAAAACCAGGCTTGCTTTAAATCGGAATCATCAGTTTTTTAATAAAGCTGCAAGTTGAAAGGAAATTTTATGCTTTAACGGCCAGTTTACTCAAACAATGATTGTTGTACAAAAAGTGCAATTATATGCTTTAAAAAATTCCGCATATCCGATATTGGTCCGGACAACAAACTGCCTTATCAAATCTTGAAAACACCACAACAAAGTATTATTATTACAGTATTACTATTACTTTTTACTGTAGGTGTTTTATGAAGGTAACAACAAAAGGGCAAGTGACGATCCCATTAAAAGTAAGAGAAGACCTCGGTATTCGTCCCTCCGAGACCGAAGTTGATTTTGTTTGTGATAAAAATGGGAACTGGTATCTAAAAAAAATAACCCCTAAAGGAAACAGTCGTTTTAAAAATGCACATAAGTGTGTGAAGCCAACAATGACTACAGATGAGTTAATGGCATTAACCAGGGGATAATATTGTCAATCATTTTAATTGATACCTGTGTTATTTCGGATTTATCAGACGAAAATAATGACTGGTTTGAATGGTGTTCTTCAACTTTAGAGAGCCTGGATGATTCTCATTCATTTATTATCAACGATGTCATTTACGCTGAAACATCGGTTATATATCCAACCATTGAAGAGTTTAATGAATATCTTTCGGTATTGGATTTATCGATTTCACCCATTCCACGAGAAGCTCTGTTTTTAGCTGGAAAAGCATTTTTGAAATATCGAAAGAATAAGGGGGCAAAATGCAATGTGCTGCCCGATTTTTTTATCGGGGCACATGCAGCAGTTAAAGAATACCCATTAATGACTCGTGATAAGGGGCGGTTTGCTACCTATTTTCCGACCGTCGATTTGATTATACCGGATCATTAGATATTGTCAGTAACAGAGCCAGTGCTCTATAAACACTTTTCCGGACACATGTTTATGACATTTTCTGTAGTTCTTTGTAATCCATCACCAGCCTTATTCCCGGAAAAAAAGTGACCATGTGCCGGTTGGTGCTTTCCTGAAGTTCTTAATTCATCACTCAACCGGCCAAGATAATTGTCGCCTAATATACTCCAGCATATATAGACGATATTTACTGGACTTTCTTTACATCCCAATATGGGCTAAAGCAGAACAAACAAAAGAATACACCACTTACGAAGCTGAAAGTACCGGGTATGCTAGGGCCGGATCATACTTTGGTTAAAATATATTCAATATACAAAAATATTACATTTATAACTGCTGAGTATTCATTGACCGTGCTTCTTGATGAAGTTTCGGCAGCAGGGATGCTGCCGAAAAGCCTCCATGGATGGATTCACGGCATCTTCAGCAAGGAGTACGGTCAATGAGTACGGTATTTTCGTCTAAATGAGAATCATTAAAAGTATGCTCCCGTCCTGCCGGGTATGCAATTATGAACACTTTACCAAGCGAAGGTTAAAAGAGGTTAGTTAAACTATTGAGTGTGCCGTTTAAAATGGTGCTTTTATTGTAAGGCAGGGTTGGAGCATTCCCAATGACGGGCTTTATATTGGCTTTTTTGGTGTTATTTCTGAACGACTGGTCGGGGGATGGTAATACTTAAGGTTATAGGACGGCAATAGATAAAGGGTATCATTTAGAAAGGCACCCTTTCTAATAAGCCGAAATCCTTGACCCAGCCTTGACCCAAAACAAGCAACTTTGTTAATTCAAAAACGCTAATATACGATTAACAGGTGAATTTTCTTTATATAACAAAACTTAAGTGGTCGGGACAGAAAGATTCGAACTTTCGACCCCCAGCACCCCATGCTGGTGCGCTACCAGGCTGCGCTATGCCCCGACTATAAGATGAATAACTGGAATCAGCTATTCTGTTTGTGGCGCACATTATAAACACTGTATTTAGCTATATCAAGAAATTTTAGAGCTATCCTGAATTAAGCACTTGAACCTTGTATGTTGAATCGTCAATTTTTAAAATATCACTCAAAATTGAATCACTTTCATTGCCACATAGTAAAAAATGGTTTATAAGATAGGTTTATTTTAAACAGCGAGAAAACTATGGCCATTTCACAAGACCAGATTGTAGCAATTAAATACAAAGCTTCTGTAGACAGCGATATTATCGACCAAAATATGGGCGATGAAGCCCCGCTTTTCTTTATGTATGGCCGTGGACAGATGATGCCGGGTCTGGAAAGCCGGATTGCTGAAATGAATGTGGGTGATTCATCTGACCTGGAAATACCCGCCTCTGAAGCTTATGGCGACTATAATCCTGAGGCAATACAAACGGTGCCTAAAGAACATCTGGCTCATCTGGAAATACACGAAGGTCTGGTTTTGCAGGGTCAGGATGAAAATGGTCAGCCGGTCATGGTTGTTGTTAAAGAAATCCAGGACGATTCTGTGATTATGGATCACAATCATCCTCTGGCCGGTAAGGATGTCAGTTTTTCTGTGACTATTGAAGCCATTCGTGATCCCAGTGCAGAAGAGCTTGAAAGCGGGCTGGCGGCAGAAAACCAGCATGATCATGCTCATGAAGGCGGCTGCTGTGGCGGTGGTAAGGGTGACGCAGGTGATGAAAGCGGCTGTGGCTGCCATTAATACCTGAGATTACTCAAATAAATCAACCGGTGACACATCCATGCCGTCATAGGCCTGGATGTGGTGCTGTTCCGCTAACTGATAAAAAGACTGATTGCGCTGATCCAGCGAATCAATACTATGCTGTTCAATTTTCTCAATTTGCAGCCACCACATTTCATCTGGAAATGACTGGTTAATATCAACAATCTCATAAGCTTCACGCCCTAATTGTTCGGCCAGTTTTTCAAGTTCGGCTCTGCTCTTATGTTTAAAAAAATACCCCCAGGCAAGTGGCTGTTCCATATTCCAGCCGGCATTACGCATTTTTTCAAATAATTGGCTAATATCGTTTCTGTTGATCATAATAGTAAAGAGTGGATTTAATTTCAGACATAAAAAAACCGGTATCATACCGGTTTTTTTAAAAGTGCATAAGAAGCTTAATTTTTCAGGATATCCAGAACCTCTTCCAGCTCGGTTCTAAGCTGGGCAATGATCTGATGACTGCGTGTGACGTCTTCTCTGGACTCTTCGCCTTCCAGTTTCTGACGGGCACCGCCAATAGTATAGCCATGCTCATAGAGCAGACTTCTGATCTGGCGGATCATAATAACATCCTGACGCTGATAATATCTTCTATTACCGCGCCTTTTTACAGGCTTTAATTTGGGAAACTCCTGTTCCCAGTAGCGCAGTACATGAGGTTTGACATCACAGAGATCGCTGACCTCTCCAATGGTAAAGTATCGCTTTCCCGGTATAACGGGAAGTTCATTATTATTCGATGCTTCCAGCATATGCTTCTACCCGAGCCTTAAGTTTTTGTCCAGGTTTAAAGGTTACTACTCGACGAGCAGAAATAGGTATTTCCTCTCCGGTTTTTGGGTTTCTACCCGGGCGCTCGTTTTTATCCCGAATATCAAAATTACCAAAGCCGGACAGTTTAATCTGCCCACCTGTTTCAAGAGCAATTCTCAGCTCTTCAAAAAAGGCTTCTACAAATTCTTTTGCTTCACGTTTGTTGAGGCCTAATTCTTCAAATAACTTTTCTGCCATATCGGCTTTTGTCAGCGCCATAATTAATCTCTTAGTTTTGCTCTGTGTTGTTGCTCAAGATCACTCAGTATTGCCTGAATCAGAGTATCAATCTCATCGTCTTTTAAAGTTCGAGATTGCTCCTGCAAGCTCAGACTAACTGCCAGGCTCTTTTTCCCGACCTCAACTCCTTCACCCACATAGACATCAAACAGCTCTACTGCTACTGTGCTTTCTGAACTTAGAGTCTTTTCTGCGGTTTGGCGAATACTGTTAATTATAGCAGATGATTTCACAGCGTCATCTACAATAATAGCAATATCTCGACGAATTGCAGGAAATTTTGACAAAATTTTGAAATTCGGCACTTTTGCAGCCGAAACCGCCCCAAATTCCACTTCAAAAAGTATACTTGTGCTTTTTACATCAAAAGCTTTGGCAACTTCCGGATGCAAGGTACCCATCCAGCCAACCGCTTGATTATCTTTATATATTCTTGCCGATTGTCCTGGATGCAGAGCCGGATGCTGTTCAGCTTCAAAACGATAGCTTAACAAATCTCCGCCTAAACTCAAGAGAGCCTCTACATCGGCTTTTAAATCAAAAAAGTCAACATTGCGGGTTTTATCACCCCATTGCTCTGGAAACACGCTGCCATTGATGATACCGGCAATCATGACTTCCTGCAGTAAATCACCATTTTGAGCCCCGGGAACAAAACGTGAACCCACTTCAAACAATCGAATTCGATTTTGCTGACGGTTCTGGTTGTACACCAGAGCCGCTATCAGGCCGGTCCATAAGCTGGTTCTCATTACCGATAAATCTTCCGAAATCGGGTTTGAGAGACGAATTCCGGGATTGTCCGGAGTAATCAGCTTCTGTGCGTCTGGTTCGACGAAACTATAACAGATGGCTTCCTGGTATCCCAGATGCACCATCAGATCTTTAATTTTAGCTTCATCAATTCGATCATCAGGGCAGGCCGCCATGGTTATAGAACCATGCGGCAGGGTCGCCGGTAAATTGTCATAACCGTAAATACGGCCAATTTCTTCTACCAGATCCACATCAAACTCAATATCAAAGCGAAATGTCGGTGCCGTAACCTGCCACCCGTCTGCACAGTCTACCACGTCCATTTCCAGACGCTGTAGGACATCCTTCACAGTTTTGTCGTCAATTTCTATACCCAGAACCCGAGTTATTTTCTCTTTACGCAAAACAATAGGCTGGGGTCTGGGAATATACTCGTCATGACATTGCTCAACCACAGGGCCCACGTCACCACCGGTAATTTCGAGGATTAAGGCAGTGGCACGTTCCAGTGCTTTTACCTGTAAGTCCGGAGAAACTCCGCGTTCAAAACGATGTGATGAATCGGTATGCAGACCATGAGTTCGTGCCTTGCCAATAATTTTTTCTGGCGCAAAAAAAGCACTTTCCAGCAAAATATCCCGGGTATTATCCGTAACGGCAGAATTGTCCCCGCCCATAATTCCAGCCAGAGCTAATGCCTGCGCATCATCGGCTATCACCAGATTATCGGCTTTTAAGGCAATTTCCTGGCCATCCAGCAGCACCAGTTTTTCACCTTCGACAGCCATACGAACATTAACAGCACCATTAATTTTAGCTAAATCAAAAGCATGCATGGGTTGTCCCAGTTCCAGCATAACATAATTGGTAATATCAACCAGTGGACTGATAGAGCGATTACCGCAGCGACGCAGTTTTTCTTTCATCCATAAAGGTGTTTCCGCCTGAATATTCACATTTCTGATAATTCGCCCCGCATAACGCGGACAGGCTTCCTGAGCTTCAATCTTAATAACAGGCACATCATCAATACCGGGACTTTGAGGCTGAATTTCAACTGGGGACACATTCTTACGGGTAAAAACACCGGTTTCACGTGCCACACCGGCAAGACAGAAACAGTCGCCTCGATTCGGGGTAACACCCAGTTCAATACTCACATCATTGAGCTGCAGGTATGCTCTGATATCAGTTCCCACTGGCGCGTCCAGGGGCAGTTCCATAATACCTTCGGCACTGTCTGCCAGACCCAGTTCTTTGTCAGAACACAGCATGCCCATGGATACAACTCCACGTAATTTAGATTTTTTGATTTTAAAATTACCGGGCAATACGGCTTTAATCATGGCACAGGCCACTAATAAATCTGCCCGCGCATTTTTAGCGCCGCAGACAATCTGTAAAGGCTCATCAGACTGACTGCCGACATCGACCTGACAGACCTGTAATTTATCGGCATCAGGGTGTTTTTCACAACTGAGGATTTTACCCACTACCACGCCATTAAATTCGGGTGCTACAGGCTCAATGGCATCCACTTCCAGACCAGCCATAGTGAGCTGATGGCCTAAATCGGCAGTATTTAAATCCGGATTAACCCATTCTCTTAGCCATTGTTCACTGAACTTCATTTTTGTATTTTTCCTGAAATATGTTCTTTAATTAAGTGCTGTTTTTAGCGCTTCTTTCCCTGTTTTTTTAAAGGAAAGTAAAATTGAATATTATGCAAACTGCTTTAAAAAGCGCAGGTCATTTTCAAAAAACAGGCGTAAATCATTCACCCCGTAACGCAGCATGGTCAGACGTTCAACGCCCATTCCAAAGGCAAAGCCGGTGTACTTTTCACTGTCAATTCCAGCATGACGGAAGACTTCGGGATGTACCATACCGCAGCCCAGCACTTCCAGCCAGCCAGTGTGACTACAGACCCGGCAACCTTCACCGCCGCACATAACACATTCAATATCCGCTTCAGCAGACGGCTCGGTAAAAGGAAAATAGGAAGGTCGGAAACGTACTTTCAGGTCTTTTTCAAAAAACTGTTTCAGAAAGTCGTCCAGAATACCTTTTAAATCAGTAAAACTGACTTCTTCATCAACCATTAATCCTTCGACCTGGTGGAACATGGGAGTATGAGTCACATCAGAATCACAACGATACACCCGTCCCGGTGCAATGATCCTTAAAGGCGGCTTCTGAGCTTCCATAGTACGGATCTGCACCGGTGAGGTATGAGTTCTTAATACCGTATGGGGATCAAAATAAAAGGTATCGTGCATAGCACGTGCCGGGTGGGATTCCGGTATATTTAAGGCTTCAAAATTATGATAATCATCTTCAATTTCTGGCCCGGTCTTTACTTCAAAACCCATTTCTGCAAACAGCGATTCAATGCGCTGCAGGGTTCTGGAAACCGGATGCAGGCCGCCTATCTGCTGGCCGCGTCCCGGCAGGGTCACGTCAATTTTTTCAGCCTGTAATTTTTCCGCCAGAGCTTTTGACTGAAGATGGGATTTTTTATCCTGAATAGCCTGCTGTACTGCCTGCTTGGCCTGATTGATCACCTGACCGGCTTTAGGCCGCTCTTGAGCAGATAATTTGCCCAGTTCTTTCATCAGAGCGGTAATTTCGCCTTTTTTGCCCAGATACTGAACCCGGATCTGCTCCAGGCTATCAATTTGTTCTGCACTTGCAATGGCTTTTTGTGCTTCATCAACCAGTTTGTCCAGGTTTTCCACCGTGTAACCTCTGTTGTATTAATATTATTTGGATAACATTTTGAAAGGATTTGATTCAGTTTTAACAAGCTGAATGAAAAAAGGGAAAGACTTTCGCCTTTCCCCTTTTTTTGATTCCAGCCCCGGCTGTTAATATCTATTATAATTATTCAGATATTAAATTCACCAGACTGAGTAATCGGTTCCGGCTATGCAGAAAGAGCGGCTTTTGCCTGCTCGGCAATCGCTGCAAATGCTGGCTTGTCGGCTATGGCCATATCAGAAAGAACCTTACGATCAATTTCTATATTGGCTTTTTTCAGGCCATTGATCATACGGCTATAACTTAAACCATGTTCACGAGCGCCGGCATTAATACGTGCAATCCATAATTGACGGAATTGACGTTTACGCTGACGACGGTCACGATAAGCATATTGACCGGCTTTGGTTACGGCCTGGACCGCAACACGATAAACATTTTTACGACGTCCGGAATAACCTTTCGCCTGCTTAAGTACTTTCTTGTGTCTGGCATGCGCCTGTACACCACGTTTTACTCTTGCCATTTTACGTTACTCCCCTGAATTAGTTTAAACGTAACATACGTTTGATTGCTGGGGCATCTGATTTATCAATTGCATCAGGTGCACGTAAATGACGCTTACGCTTGGTAGTCATTTTGGTCAGGATATGGCTGCGGTTGGAATTTCCACGCTTAATACGACCGGACGCTGTAACACGAAAACGCTTGGAAGCGCCGCGTTTGGATTTCATTTTTGGCATAATACACCTCTTAAAATTTTACGCATTGTATGTACTTTCCTGTTTTATTATTAAAAAAAGAAAGTTAAGTAAAACAGTAACACTTTGACTTAGCCGGAAAACCCGAGGAAGGTCTCCTCTAAGTGGTTACTTCTTGCTTTTAGGTGACAGTACCATAACCATTTGACGACCTTCAAGTTTTGCCCGTTGTTCTACATTGGCAAGTTCTTCAAGATCTTTGGCAATACGTTCAAGCATTTCCAGACCCAGCTCTCTATGAGCCATTTCCCGTCCGCGAAAACGTAAGGTTACTTTGGTTTTATCACCATTTTCAAGAAAACGAGTCAGGTTGCGTAATTTGACCTGATAATCGCCCTCTTCAGTCCCTGGTCTGAGTTTGACCTCTTTAACCTGGGTTTGTTTCTGTCTTTTCTTTTCCTGAGCTTTTTTCTTTTTCTGCTCAAATATAAACTTTCCATGGTCCATAATTCGAACCACAGGTGGACTGGCAGTGGCTGCAATTTCCACTAAATCTAAATCTTCATTTTCGGCAAGCTTTTTGGCTTCAGCCAGGTTCATAATACCTAGCGATTCCCCATCGGAACCAGTAACCCGAACTTCTCTGGCAGTTATTTCATCGTTAATACGAGGGGTGTTTGACTTGGATTTGTCAAACTGTTTTCTTGGGGCTGCGATGGTTTGTTCTCCTACCTTTTACTTTTGATTTTTGTTAATTGACTTTATACCAAATCAACCCAGATACCTGAATTAACCAAAAACATTCACTCATTAAGCTGCGTTTTTTATAGCAAAGTCTATTGAACGGCGTATTTTAGTAAACTTTTTTGCTAAATACTACCGTGTAATCAAAGTTTTTTTGAGAAAGTCCAAAAAAGACTGCTCTCAAGTCAACTTATTGATTTTCAAGACCGTAGGTTTTAATTTCCTGGTTCATCCTGGCCATTAAATCATCCAGAGTCATAGCCCCCAGATCCTGCCCGTCTCGGGTACGTACAGCAAGGGTATTATTTTCAATTTCACGATCACCCGCCACCAGAATATAAGGGACTCTTCCCAGTGTATGTTCACGGATTTTAAAGCCAATTTTCTCGTTTCTTAAATCAGCTTCAGTTCTAAAACCAGCAGTATTGAGTTTAGCCGTCATTGCAGACACATAATCGGCCTGTTTATCGGTAATTCCCATTACAACAGCCTGTACCGGAGACAGCCATAAGGGCATTTTACCAGCATGTTCTTCTATCAGAATACCAATAAAGCGCTCCAGTGATCCCAGAATAGCCCGGTGAATCATGACCGGAACCTGTTTTTCACCATGTTCATCAATATAATGGGCATCAAGACGACCCGGCATGGAGAAATCAACCTGTGCGGTACCACATTGCCAGACCCGGCCAATGCAATCCTTTAATGAGAATTCGATTTTAGGACCATAAAACGCACCTTCACCCGGTTGTAGTTCCCAGTCCAGATTTTTACTGTCCAGTGCAGCTTCCAGAGCCGCTTCGGCCTTATCCCAGACCTCATCTGAACCTACTCGCTGTTCCGGGCGGGTAGATAATTTAATTAAAATCTCGGTGAAACCAAAGTCTTTATAAACATCAAACAATAAATCTATAAAGGCTGAAATCTCACTCTGGATCTGGTCTTCAGTACAAAAAATATGCGCATCATCCTGCACAAAGTTTCTGACCCGCATTAAGCCATGCAGAGTACCGGATGGTTCGTTCCGATGACAGGAACCAAACTCCGCCATGCGTAAGGGCAGATCCCGATAAGATTTTAGTCCAGTATTAAATATCTGAATATGACAGGGGCAGTTCATCGGCTTTACCGCATAGTCACGATTTTCAGAATGGGTAGTAAACATCATGTCACTGAATTTGTCCCAGTGACCGGATTTTTCCCATAAGCTGCGATCCACTACCTGTGGTGTACGTACCTCCTGATAATTATTTTCTACCAGTACTTTACGCACATACTGTTCCACCTGCTGATAAATAATCCAGCCTTTTTCATGCCAGAACACCATTCCCGGTGCTTCTTCCTGCATATGGAAAAGATCAAGTTGTTTACCCAGCTTCCTGTGATCCCGTTTTTCTGCTTCTTCCAGACGATGCAGATAGGCTTTTAAATCTTTTTTATTGGCCCATGCGGTACCATAAATACGCTGCAGCATTTCATTATTAGAATCACCGCGCCAGTAAGCACCGGCCAGTTTCATTAACTTGAAGGATTTAAGTTTCCCGGTTGAAGGCACATGAGGCCCGCGACATAAATCAATAAAGTCGCCCTGCTGATATAAAGACAGGTCCTCGTCCGCAGGAATACTTTCAATAATTTCTGCCTTATATTCTTCACCCATATCCCGGAAGAATTTAACTGCTTCATCCCGGGATTTAACGGTACGGCTAATAGGGTAATTTGCCTTAACCAGTTCCGCCATTTTTTTCTCAATGGCAGTCAGATCTTCCGGGGTAAAACTTTCTTTATAGGCAAAGTCGTAATAAAAACCATCTTCAATGACCGGACCTATAGTAACCTGAGCATCCGGGAATAAAGCCTTAACGGCCTGTGCCAGCAGGTGTGCCGTAGAATGGCGTATCACTTCCAGACCATCTTCATCCCGATCGGTAATAATGGCCAGCCGGGCATCTTTATCAATAATATAAGAAGTGTCTACTAATTTGCCGTCTACCCGGCCTGCTAAAGCGGCTTTGGCAAGACCGGGGCCAATATCAGCAGCCACATCATATATTGAAACAGCAGAGTCAAATTGACGAGAAGAACCATCAGGTAAAGTAACGACAGGCATTTTATAAACCAACCAGATTAAAATTATTAGGATTAACGAAAACAGCGCATTATAACTGACTAGTTAAATAGCTGAAAGTCCGAATACTCGAAAATAAAGTGAAAGGGAGAAAAAAATGGGAATCCAATAACAAAAATAACGATTATTAACTCAAGATGAGGCAAATTCCTACACTTTAATCCTGTGCGGATGATTATAAT
>JALSUJ010000179.1 GCA_027071355.1 Gammaproteobacteria bacterium
AAATCAAAACACTTCAAAAAAGAGCGTATGGATATCGCGATATGGAATTTTTCAAACTGAAAGTAATGGCATTACATGAAACTAAGTACGCAAATTTGTGAAGAACCAAATTTTTTGATAGTTTGTTACTTTTGAAGTCTACGTCTATTAGCTACAAATCCCAGTAAGCCTAAGCCCATTAAAGCTATAGCGGAAGGTTCAGGTACACTAGAATTACTTAAAGTTACATCCAAGGAAGCTGACTCTGATTCGAAATAATACCATGACTTAACAGTGGTACTATACTCAGTCATGGAGGCAATAGCGAAGCTGGCAATACCATCTCCTAAGTATTGTGAAGAAACAAATGAAGTTACGTCAAATGTTAATAAGGTGTTAGTAGTAGAGGGAGTGAACGATACAAGCAAAGAATCTAATAACGGCATTGATTGCCAACTAGTTGTTTCTGTCCATGAGTCATCTAATACCGCATACAGTCCAAGTGAACCTGTTGGATTCTGATATGGACTAGAATATGTTATTGAGTATGTAGCATTACTTACCGTACTCCCTGCACTGAAAGTAGGTAACGTGAACATGGAATAGATTCTAGACGTCTCCTGAGTTGATGGGCCGGTATCACCAGCATAAATACCACCAGAATTTGTAAAGCTATTAGTGCCACCATTAGTAGTATAAGGAGAATAATGTGCACTTGGATTAATTACTACCGCTTGTGCACTGCAAGAAATTAAAATTGCTACTACAGTTACTAAAGACTTTATTTTTTTCATAATCATACCTCATAAATTTAATAGTACTTCTAAAATATCTCTCAGGTATCTAATAAGCAATTTTAGTGCCACAAAAAATAATCAGCAATTTTTTTTGTATTATTCCCCTATTAGATAAAAGCAAGTGCATGATATTTAATAGTTTTAGATTGAAACAACATGGAAGCTAAGTCTCATGTACACTATTAAAATATTAATCAAGTAAGACAGAGTGTAAAAAATTGTGACAGTTTATTTAGAAAATCTACCCCATCGAGCATTGATCACTTAGGTTTAAGTAAAGTAGGATTGTAATGCCTACTAAAACTCTCTGAGAAAGGTGTAAAGATAAAAGCTCCTGGTTTCAGACGTATTGACTCAATGCAACAGATGCGATCAAGTCACTTTTTCAAGCCAATCCAGGTTCATTGATGTTTGGCACTGATTTACCATCAACCAGAAATCAATGGCAAATCAATGGGGTGTGCGGCCGAGCAAGATCAATGATTCCAGTGGGTGAGATCCCCACTCCAGCAAGGTAGGTCAACCACCGGATAGCAACCACTGGGCAGGCGGAGGTAACTCCAAATGTTAAGCACAGTGCAAGCAAGATAGCAGGCCGTAAGCATTAGCTGAAGTGATTTAGCCTCGTAAGGATTCTACTCAAGCAGGGTGACAGAGTACCCTTTCTGGAAACCACTATTATAGGATGTGAAAGACCAATATCCTATAGCTGCTTCGGGGTTGTAAAGCATGGCATGTTGTACATTAGGAATGATTGGCAACTCGGGAGATCCTGAGCTATCTCACAGGAATAGTGAGTAGGTTTAACAAGTGATAATAAAACAAGAACAACCGATGTGGCTTAGGAAGTCGGATGGTGGCAGTACCGAAGAAAGAGTGATGTGGCATCACTTTTCCAGCCACCTTGTTTTTTGATTTACTCAAAATCAACATATTCCCTGGCAGCAGAAGTCTATAGACCTCGCCTGAAAACGATGACTACTTAAGTCTGGCACAAAGTTTAAAACCGCAGTCCTGACCAATAGTTTTTAACAGGGAATTAACAGAATTCGGATTCAAAGCTTTATTATTTCTGATCCAGGCGATTAACGGGTCGGAATATGATGTTTTTTATCAGTTCTTCCAGTGAAAGCCATCGCGGGCTAATAAATCATCAGCCTCTTCTGGCCCATTACTGCCGGCGGGATAATTGGGAAAATCTCGAGGAGGTAAAGACTTCCAGACATCCAGAATAGGTTGTAAAAACTCCCAGCACACTTCAATGTTATCCGCACGTTTAAATAAGGTTGCATCACCACAAAGACAATCATAGATCAGGGTTTCATAGCCGCTGGCAGTATTGGATTCTTCAAAATAATCATCATAGTCAAAATCCATTAAAACCTGTGACATTTTAAACTCGGTGCCAGGTACTTTGGCATTAAATTGCATACTGATCCCTTCATTGGGCTGTATGCGTAATACCAGTCGGTCAGGTTCAACATTTTTATGCCGTTTAAGTGCACCGCGAAACATCATATTAGGTGCGTGTTTATACTGAATAACAACTTCTGAATAGCGATCATGCATACGTTTACCGGTACGCAGATAAAAAGGTACGCCGGCCCAGCGCCAGGAATTAATTTTTAATCTAAGGGCAACATAAGTTTCTGTTTTGGAATCACTGGCTATACCAGGTTCATCACGATAGGCATGTAAGTGCTGAGTATTATCCAGAACCGCTTCACCGTATTGACCACGTACCGTATCGGTTAATACTCTTTGTGGAGAAAAAGGTTCAATGGCTTTTAATACTTTGGTCTGTTCGTCACGAATAGCATCAGCATCAAAAGAATTAGGCGGCTCCATTGCGACTATAGACAATACCGCAAGCAGATGATTGGCAATCATATCTCTTAATGCACCCGCCTCTTCATAATAGCTGGCACGGTCCTCAACACCCAGTGATTCCGCTACCGTAATCTGGACATGATCAATATAGCGGTAATTCCATATCGGCTCAACAGTACCATTACCAAAGCGGTAGGCCATCATATTCTGAACCGTTTCCTTACCTAGATAATGATCAATACGATATATCTGATGCTCTTCAAAACTTTCATGTAAGGCCGCATTAAGTGCTCTGGCAGATTGCAGATCGCTGCCAAAGGGTTTTTCAATAATAATACGCCGCCAATGCCCTTCGGATTCTTCATTCAGGCCAGCTCTGGCCAGTTCACTTGCTATAATGCCAAAAAAGCTGGGTGGTGTGGCCAGGTAGAACAGATAATTTCCCGGAGTGCCCTGTTCATTATCTACCTCCAGCAATAATGTTTTCAGCTGCTGATAACTATCGGGATCACGAAAATCACCCGGCATATAATAGACTTTATCAACATTGTCATCCCATAAGTTTTGTTCAAAACCATTACCGACATAAGATGCCATATCACTGCCCATAGTCTGGCGATATGTATCACTATTCATCGCTACTCGATCAATACCAACCATGGCAATTTGAGAAGGCAGTAAATTTTGTGCTTCAAGATTAAATAGTGCCGGGATCAGCTTACGTTTGGTAAGATCCCCTGCGGCACCAAAAATAACAATAACAGCAGGTGCTGCAGTAGCTGATGATGAATGTAAACTTCTCATATGACATCCTTGTTGATTAACTGGATTTTTTTTCAACCTCTAACACATGTAGAGTGGTTTTAATAATATTATCA
>JALSUJ010000180.1 GCA_027071355.1 Gammaproteobacteria bacterium
GTCAGGCAGTGTTGGTTATACCTATCGCAGAAACAATGCCGATTTATCCACCAGTGAATACACCGAGAACCGTATCTCAGCGACCCTCAGTAAAAGGTTTTAATAAAACTAAGCTATAAAACTAAATTATGAAAAAAATCATCTGCGTCGTAGGCGCTCGCCCGAATTTTATGAAAATAGCCCCGGTTATGGATGCCTTTAAACGTCTGTATCCGAAAATAAACGTCTTACTTTTACATACCGGGCAGCATTATGATGCCAATATGAAAACCCAGTTTTTTGAGCAACTGGGTATACCGGAACCTGATATTGATCTGGAAGTGGGTTCCGGCAGTCATGCGGTACAAACAGCAGAGGTTATGCTGCGTTTTGAACCGGTACTGGATAAAGAAAACCCCGATGCCATTATTGTGGTGGGTGATGTAAACTCTACTATATCCTGTGCCCTGGTGGCAGTAAAAAAAGCAATTCCTGTTATACATATAGAGGCAGGCCTGCGCAGCTATGATCGTAAAATGCCCGAAGAAATAAATCGGGTTCTGACAGACCAGATTTCAGACCGTTTATACACAACAGAAAAACTGGCGCAGCAAAACCTGGCAAAAGAAGGTATTCCCGCAGAGCGGGTCTGCTTTGCAGGTAATGTTATGATTGATACTCTGAAAAAGAATGCCCAACAGGCTACGCCATTCTCAGAGACTTTAACGGCCTATAATATTAATGCGGAGCTTCAGGCAAAACAATATTCACTGGTCACCATGCATCGCCCTTCCAATGTGGACAATAAAAATATACTCGAAGCCCTGCTAAAAACCATACAGAAAACCAGTAAGACCATTCCCGTGGTATTTCCAGTACATCCGCGCACTCAAAATAAAATTAAAGAGTTTGGCCTGGAAGATTATATCCAGGACGAAAATATTCACACCTTGCCGCCCCTGGGCTATATGCAGCTGGTTGGATTAATGATAAATGCCAAAGTCGTAATGACGGATTCAGGCGGTATTCAGGAAGAAACGACCGCCTTAGGTGTCCCCTGTATTACCTTACGCGAAAATACCGAGCGACCTATTACCGTAGAACAGGGTACTAATACCATCGTTGGTGTCGATCCACAGCTTATATACTCAAGCTTTGAAGACGTTATAAAAACCGGCGGAAAAGCAGGCAAACAACCGGAACTCTGGGACGGTCATGCTGCTGAACGCATAGTAACAGACCTGGTAAACTGGCTAGATAAGCAATAATGTCCGCTCCCGTTAATATTACCAATGCTATGTCCGTAGACGTAGAAGACTACTTCCAGGTTGCCGCATTTGACGATATTATCAATCGTTCAGACTGGGACTCTTTACCCCATCGAGTTAATAACAACACCCATAAAATCCTGGATATATTCGATCAACAGGGCATTAAAGCGACTTTTTTTGTACTGGGCTGGGTGGCCGAACGTTATCCCGAACTGGTTACACGAATAATAACGGAAGGCCATGAACTGGCCAGTCATGGTTATGCTCACCAGCGAGCGACCCGACAGAGCCGGCAAGAATTTAAAGAGGATATTGTTAAAGCAAAAAAAATCCTTGAAGATTTGTCCGGAGTGGCAGTAAAAGGCTATCGAGCACCCAGTTATTCCATTAATAAAAGCAATTTATGGGTGCATGATGAACTGCTTGAAAGCGGTCATCAATACAGTTCCAGTGTCTATCCTGTTAAACACGATCTATACGGTATTCCAGATGCTCCTAGATTTGCCTATCGTTGTGAAAACGGTCTGCTGGAAATCCCCATAACCACGACCCGCATAGCCAGTAAAAATTTTCCAGCCGGCGGCGGTGGGTTTTTTCGTCTGTACCCCTATTCGCTATCGCGCTGGATCATCCAGCGTGGCAATCAGCAGGATCAACAGCCCTCAATTTTTTACTTTCATCCCTGGGAAATCGATCCGGATCAGCCCAGACAGGAATCTGCCAGTTTCAAATCCCGTTTCAGGCATTATCTGAATCTGGATAAAACCGAATCCAGACTAAAAAATCTTCTTAACGATTTTAAGTGGGACAGAATGGATAATATCTTCCTAAAATAAAAAATATCCTACACTTAAAAAGAGTTTAAAAAGTTATAATGATATTTTTAAAAACCAGGGATTCAACTTGAGCAGTATAAGTATAAAACAGGCGCAAAACACAGACAAACAGGCATGGGATAACTACGTCAATCAACACTCAGATGCCACCTTCTTTCATCTGTATGGCTGGAAACAGGCTCTTGAACAATCTTTTCGTCATAAATTCTATTACCTTTATGCAATAGAAAATGAAAAAATTACCGGTGTTCTGCCGCTTGGACATATCAAAAGCCTGCTCTTTGGCAATACTCTGATCTCCACCCCTTTTGCCGTTTATGGTGGTATTCTGGCCGATAATGACGAAGTCAAACAGGCGCTTAGACAGGCTGCCTGTGAGCTGGCAGAAAAACTGAACGTTGATCATCTGGAGCTGCGTAATTTAAAACGAGATAATCCAGACTGGCCATTTAAGGAGCTGTATGTCTATTTCAGAAAAGACCTGGCCGATAACGACGAAGACAATCTTAAAGCGATCCCAAGAAAACAGCGGGCAATGGTTCGCAAAGGCATCAAAGCCGGTCTTGAATACGATATTAATCAGGATGTGGATACGTTTTTTGAAGCCTATTCAGAAAGTGTACGTAATCTTGGTACGCCGGTTTTTCCTAAAAAACTATTTAAAGCCTTACTGGACGTGTTTAAAGATCAGGCCGATATTCTTACCATAAGCAAAGATCAGCAGCTGGTTGCCAGCGTATTGAGTTTTTATTACAAAGATACCGTATTTCCTTATTATGGCGGTGGAACCTCATTGGCCCGTTCCTTAAAAGGCAATGACTTTATGTACTGGTCTTTAATGCAGCATAGCGTAAAAAAAGGCATAACAGCCTTTGATTATGGCCGCAGTAAAGAGGGTACCGGGTCCTACAGCTTTAAGAAAAACTGGGGCTTTGAGCCACAACCACTGTATTATGAATACTATCTGGTTAAAGCAAAAGAAATTTCAGAAATAAATCCACTGAATCCAAAATATCAGATGTTTATTAAACTCTGGCGAAAATTACCATTAAAAGTGAGTCAGCTGCTGGGTCCCATTCTGGCCAGGGATTTAGGTTAATGGCAACGGCAAAAGGTTCTATTGATAAAGAACCCTTATTATTGCTGGTACATAGAATACCTTATCCGCCTAATAAGGGGGATAAGATCCGCTCTTTTCATTTATTAAAATACTTAAGCAGGCGATATGACGTTTATCTGGGCGCATTTATTGATGATCCGGAAGATAAAAAACACATAGCCAAAGTATCAGCCTATTGTCAGGAAACCTGTCTGATAGAAATTAATCCGGGTAATAGAAAACTGCACAGCCTTAAAGGCTTTTTTACCAACCACCCATTAAGCGTACCTTATTATAAACTCAAAAAAATGCAGCAGTGGGTAGATAATATCATTGCCAGTAAAGCTATAAAAAAGCACCTGGTTTATTCATCACCCATGGCGCAGTATCTGAAAAAAATAAATAATTCACATATTAAAATTATAGACTTTGTGGATGTGGACTCAGAAAAATGGCGTCAATACAGCGAAAAACATTCAGGATTGATGAAGTTTATTTATGCCCGGGAAGGGCGCAAGCTGCTGACCTTTGAAAAACAGATTGCTGCCGATTTTGACTGCTCCTTATTTGTCAGTAAAAACGAAGCAGCATTATTTAAAAACCTGGCTCCCGATTTCGGGCATAAAGTCTATCATTATAGTAACGGGGTGGATACCGCATATTTTTCACCGGAACAGCAACTGGATAACCCCTATCAGGTGCATGGTGAGCAGGCCGGGATCATAGTATTTACCGGAGCCATGGACTACTGGGCCAATCAGGAAGCCGTGATATGGTTTGCAGAACATATTTTTCCAGAAATAAAACAACAGCTGGAGCATGTTTATTTTTATATTGTGGGTTCCAATCCATCAGAAAAAATAAAACAGTTAAGCCGAAAGGAAGGCATAGTTGTTACCGGGAGAGTGGATGATATTCGTCCTTATATTGCCTATGCAGACCTGGTAACGGCCCCGTTAAGAATTGCCCGCGGTATACAGAACAAAGTACTTGAAGCTATGGCTATGTCCAGGCCCGTGGTCGCAACACATGCAGCAATGGATGGAATAGAAAATATAGAACAGGGTATAAATACCTATACCTCTGACTCAGCAACAGAGCTGGCAGAAATCTGTCAGAAAATTTTAATACAGGGCGACTACAATCATTTTGGGCAGAAAGGCAGAGCCATGGTGCTCAAACATTTTTCATGGGACAGTCATTTGTCCGGTATTTCAAAATATCTAAAGTAGTTAACACATAAGCGATAAGAAGATGACACAAAAAGACATAATAGCAACAGAATTACAACAATTATGGCGGCAGAAACTGATCATTCTTATAATATCTATTGCGCTGCTGTCACTGGTATTTTTTAATACTATAGATTCTATGGTTCAGACCTGGTTGCGTTCAGAAACATTTACCCATGGTTTTTTAATCCTCCCTATTTCTTTATACCTGGTCTGGTTAAATAAAAAACAGCTAAGTGTCATTTCACCAGCGACTCAGATTTGGGCCTTACCCTTAATTGCACTGGTTGCTTTTGGCTGGTTAATGGCCAGCCTGGTTGATGTGCTGGTGGTTCAGCAGTGGGCCTTTGTCACTTTACTCATCCTGTTAGTCTTATTAATATTTGGCTGGCAGGTCGTTAAACAAATTATGTTTCCTCTGCTATACCTTTATTTTATGGTGCCCTTTGGTGAGCAGTTTATTACCCCCATGATGCATATGACGGCTAATTTTGTTATTGGTGCAGTACAATTAACCGGCATCCCGATATACTCAGACGGTACTTTTTTTACCTTACCATCAGGTAGCTGGTCTGTAGTGGAAGGCTGCAGTGGTGTTCGCTACCTAATTGCGTCTATAGCATTAGGCACACTCTATGCCTATATGACGTATACAAGTTATCTGAAACGCAGTATTTTTATACTCGCTGCCATTATTTTTCCAATTATAGCGAACTGGCTGCGAGCCTTTATGATTGTTATGCTAGGGCATTTCAGCAACATGAAACTGGCTACCGGGTTTGACCATATTATTTACGGCTGGGTGTTTTTTGGTTTTGTAATTTTTATAATGTTCTGGGTCGGCTCATACTGGCGAGATGGCGAACCGGCGTTTAAAGAACAGGACATTAGCCGTTTAACAAAAGAAAAAACCACGCATGTTATCTTATCCCTGTTTTCAGCTTATCTGCTGTTCTTTGCAGCAGCTTATATGGATGATCGGATTACCCAACGATCACTTCAAAGTGCCGCGCCTGTAGCCGTCATAAATATAACTAAAAGTCCAGTCTGGACGCCACTGACAGCACGTTCAATAAAATGGACACCACAATATATTAATCCGACAACTCAGTATCAGCAGGAATATCAAACATCAAAAGATAAGCACGGCAGCAAAGAGCCTGTTGGACTTTATATTGCTTATTATGCCGTACAAAAACAGGGTTCTGAGCTTATTAATTCACAGAATATTATGATCCGCCAGAAACACCCCATCTGGTCTTTAAAAAGAGAAAATGCACAGACGATAACATTACAGAATAAAAAACAATCGGTGCTAGAAACACATTTAAGTTCAAATACAGAAGATCTGCTTATCTGGCACTGGAATGTAATTAATGACCAGGTGCTTATTAATAGTTATCAGGCCAAGCTGATTGAAGCGCTTAAGCAATTATCCGGTGATACCCGGGGTGAATATGCGATTGTGATCTATACACACCTGGATAAAACCAATATTGATGCATCACGCCAGCGCCTGCAGCAGTTTATTAATAATATGCTGCAGAATATTCAGCAATCGGTAAAGCAGAAATAATTGTGTCAGAACCGCTTATAGAAAATAAGACAGGCAGATCTTCAAGACCTTATTTAATAGCCCATGTAATTTATCATTTTGGAATGGGTGGTCTGGAAAATGGTCTGGTAAATCTTATTAACCGCCTGCCCGCAGATAAATACCGGCATGTGGTAATTTGCATGACTGGCCATGATCATTTTAAAGAGCGTCTGAATAAAACGGTTGATATTTATGATATGAATAAAAAGCCGGGTAAAGATCCGCTGGTTTATTACCGGTTATGGAAAGCGCTTCGAAAAATCAAACCGGATATTGTGCATACCCGTAACCTGTCCGCACTAGAAGCTCAATTACCAGCCTTACTAGCCGGTGTGCCGGTACGCATACATGGTGAACATGGCAGAGATGTGCATGATCTGGATGGTAATAACAAACGCTATCAGCAGATAAGAAAAATTTTTTCCTATATAGTGGATGGCTATATCCCCTTATCACAGGATTTAAAAACTTATCTGACGGACAAAGTAGGCATAAAAGAAAAAAACATAAGCACTATCTGTAATGGTGTTGATATTAATAAGTTCCATAAACATCAAAAAGTAAATACTGACAATCTGGGGGCACCAGAAGGCTTTTTTAAAAAAGGTACTATGGTTATTGGTACCATCGGGCGCCTGGAACAGGTAAAAGATCAAATGAACCTTCTGGATGCTTTTATATTGTTAATGAAACAGCCAGAACTAAATACTAAAGACATTAAGTTATTGCTGGTGGGCGATGGTTCCCGGAAAAAAGCACTGGAACAGAAAATAAATCAGCAGCAGCTTCAGGAAAAAGTCTGGCTGGCTGGAGCCAGAGATGATGTCCCGGAATTAATGAGTATTATGTCGGTATTTGTATTGCCCTCATTAGCAGAAGGTATATCCAATACCATTCTTGAAGCCATGGCCTGTGCATTACCGGTTATTGCCACTGATGTTGGCGGTAATTCAGAACTGGTTATTCATGGACAAACGGGCTGGATAGTCCCACGCTCAAAACCAGAGGCTATAAAAGAGAAATGTTTGCAATATATACAGTCACCGGCTATGTTAAAATCACATAGTCAGATGGCAAGAAAAACCATTGAAGAACACTTTAGTATCGATACTATGGTGCAGAATTATCAAAATGTTTATACCACATTAATCAAACAAAAGATGGCTTTATAATATGTGCGGGATTGCAGGTATCTGGGATTTTAAATCTCAAAATCAGAACGGTCGGGATATCAACCCAAAAATTCTGGAGCAAATGAATCAGGTGCAGGTTCACAGAGGCCCGGATGATGGTGGTTATTTTTTTGATGCGGGTATTGCACTGGCGCATAGGCGCTTATCCATTATTGATATTTCAACCGGTCAACAGCCGCTTTATAGTCAGGATAAGTCAGTGGTTATTGTCTTTAATGGTGAGATTTATAATTTTCAGGAAATACGCAATAGACTGATCCAGAAAGGTCATAAATTTCAGACCCATAGTGATACAGAAGTCATTGTCTGTGCCTGGCAGGAATGGGGTAAAGCCTGTGTCGAGCAGCTTAGAGGGATGTTTGCTTTTGCAATATGGGATACTAAAAAGAAATGCCTGTTTATAGCACGGGACAGATTGGGCATAAAACCATTGTATTATGCCTGGCTAAACAATGGGCAATTTATTTTCGGTTCAGAATTAAAAGTGTTAATGGCGCATCCAGAATTTAAAAAAGAACTGGATTTTTATGCCACAGAAGAATATTTTGCCCTGGGTTATATACCTGAGCCCAGAACCATATACAAAAATGTGTTTAAACTTTCCCCCGGTTATACTCTGACATTAGCACCCGGGGATAGCAAAGAACAACTGACTCAATACTGGGATATACCCTTTAAACCATTACCGGTCATGAGTGAGCAGGAAGTATCGGAAGAATTAATACAACGTTTAAAGGAAGCTGTTGATATTCGTATGATTTCAGAAGTGCCTCTGGGGGCATTTCTTTCAGGTGGTGTTGATTCCAGTGCCGTAGTTGCACTGATGGCAGAGCTGCAAAATGATCCGGTGAACACCTGTGCAATCGGTTTTGATGTTAAAGCTTTTAATGAATCTCAATATGCCGCACAGGTAGCAGAGCAGTATCATACCAATCATCACCTGGATACCGTTGATGCAGAAGACTTTAGTTTAATCGATAAACTGGCCAATCTGTATGATGAACCTTATGCTGACAGCTCTGCTATGCCAACCTATCGAGTTTGTCAATTGGCTCGTAAACGGGTGACAGTGGCATTATCGGGAGATGGCGGCGATGAAACTTTTGCCGGTTATCGTCGTTACCGTTGGCATATGAACGAAGAAAGATTAAGAAGTCTGTTTCCATCCTCAATTCGCCCTGGCCTGTTTGGCTTTTTAGGATCGGTTTATCCAAAAGCCGACTGGGCACCTAAAATATTTAGAGCAAAAACCACTTTTCAGGCATTAGCACGTGATCCCATAGAAGGTTATTTCCATAATTTTTCAATTTTAACGGATCAACTGCGACAAAGTATTTACAGCCCCAGAATGCAAAGCGAATTACAGGGCTATAATGCTATAGAAGTTTTTAGAAAACATGCTCAAAATTCACCCACTGATGATCCACTTTCTCTGGTTCAGTACCTGGACATGAAAACCTATCTGGTCGGTGATATTTTAACTAAGGTTGATCGAGCCAGTATGGCGCACTCTCTTGAAGTTAGAGTGCCTATACTGGATCATAAATTTATAGAGTGGAGTTCCGGCTTACCTTCAAATATAAAATTAAAAGGGCAGGAAGGGAAATATATTTTTAAAAAATCGCTGCAGTCTCATTTAAGTAAAGACATTTTATACCGGAAAAAAATGGGCTTTGCCGTACCCCTGGAAAAATGGTTTAGAGGCCCCTTAAAACAAAGAGTCAAAGATTCCCTGGAAGGTGAATTAATGTCAGATTGCGGCCTGTTTAATAGCCAGACTATTCATACCATTGTTGACCAGCACCAGTCAGGTTTAAGAGACCATAGTGCCGCCATCTGGTCATTATTAATGTATGAAGCGTTTTTAAGACAGGTACATAACTAATCCACCACGAGCAACTATGAAAATATTACACATACTCGATCATTCAATCCCCTTGCATAGTGGTTATACCTTTCGTACTCGCGCTATTTTGGAACAGCAAAAGGCAATGGGCTGGGAAACCTGTCATTTAACGGGTCCAAAACACAATCAAATTGCAAAACCCGAAACCAGAGAAGAAATCATTGACGGCTTAAAATTTTACCGTTCAGATGATTTGGCAGGTATCTGGAATTTCCCAATAATTAACCAGTGGTCGGTGGTCAAATCCATACAGAACCGCCTGGATGAAATTATTTTGCAAATAAAGCCGGATATTATCCATGCCCATTCACCCGCCTTAAATGGTCTGGCTGCAGTGAAGGCTGGAAAAAAATATAATATTCCCGTGGTGTATGAAATCAGAGCATTCTGGGAGGATGCGGCAGTGGATCATGGCACCAGTAAAGAATGGGGCATAAGATACCGACTAACCCGTGCCCTGGAAACCTATGTGATAAAAAAGGCACAGGCAGTAACTACTATCTGTGAAGGTTTAAGACAGGATATTGTTCAACGAGGCGTGGATAAAAATAAAGTAACAGTGATCCCCAATGCGGTGGATTTAGAAAAATTTTCTCATGATACGAAAAAAGATCAGGCTCTATCTGCATCTCTGGGCCTGGCCGATAATCTGGTACTGGGTTTTATCGGATCATTTTATGCCTATGAAGGTTTACCTTTACTCATTGAATCCCTCCCCGAAATTATTAAGCATAAAAATAATATTAAACTATTATTAGTGGGCGGTGGTCCCGATGAAGCTAAAATGAAAACCAAAATAAAACAACTGAATTTAGAAGAGCATGTACTATTTACCGGGCGGGTACCTCATGAACAGGTACAGTCTTATTACAACCTGGTAGATATTTTTGTCTACCCCAGATATCCCATGCGCCTGACCGACCTGGTAACCCCCTTAAAACCCCTCGAAGCAATGGCTCAAAACCGACTGGTAGTAGCCTCCGATGTCGGCGGCCATAAAGAACTGATTCAGGATGGCATAAATGGCAAACTTTTCAAAGCCGGAGATGCACAGGCCCTGGCTCAGTCAGTACTAACATTAATAGATGAAAAAGCACAATGGAACAATTATCATAAAGCAGGAAAACAATACGTAGAAACAGAACGAAACTGGCCAACCAGCGTAGCAAACTACAGGAAGGTTTATAAAGCAGCGTTGAGCACTGAGCGTTGAGAAAGAGCTACAAGACAAAACAATATATGCAAATAAGCTTTATGCTTTTGCTCTTTCTCAACGCTCAACGCTCAGCGCTTAATTTTTAATTTTTAATTCTTAAAACGGAAAAACTATGAAAGTAACAATTTTCGGTACCGGCTATGTCGGTCTGGTAACAGGAGCCTGTCTGGCGGAAGTCGGGCATCAGGTATTGTGTGTGGATGTTGATGAACACAAAATTGAAGGTTTAAAAAAGGGTGTGATGCCTATCTACGAACCGGGACTTGATTCAGTTGTCAAAGAAAATTATGAATCAGGGCGGCTGCTGTTCAGTACAGATATAAAAGAAGCGGTAGAGTTTGCCAATATTCAGTTTATTGCTGTAGGCACACCGCCTGATGAAGACGGCTCGGCCGACCTGCAATATGTCGTCGCTGTCGCCAATAGTATTGGTGAGTATATGAACGCTGATCAAATTGTCATTGATAAATCAACAGTGCCTGTGGGTACCGGCGATAAAGTTGCTGCAGCACTCAAAGAACAGCTTACAAAAAGAGGCAGTCAGCATCAGTTTCATGTGGTTTCTAACCCTGAGTTTTTAAAAGAAGGTTCAGCGGTAGATGATTTTATGAAACCGGATCGTATTATTATAGGCACCGATAACAGCGAAGTAGAAAAAATTATTCGTGAACTTTATGCCCCCTTTAACCGTAATCATGAACGTATCATATTTATGGATATTCGTTCTGCAGAATTAACTAAATACGCTGCCAATTCACTACTGGCAACTAAAATTAGTTTTATGAACGAGATTTCCAATCTGGCAGAGCGCCTGGGCGCTGATATAGAAAACGTTCGCCTGGGCATCGGTTCTGATCCCAGAATTGGTTATCAGTTTATATACCCGGGTTGTGGCTATGGCGGCTCCTGCTTTCCTAAAGATGTGCAGGCACTGGCAAGAACCGCCGCAGAAGTGGGATACAATGCCGAATTGCTAAATGCCGTTGAAGCGGTTAACTATCGCCAGAAAGAAGTCCTGTTTACTAAAATTAAAACACATTTTAATGGCGTACAAAACTTAAAAGGCAAAACCATTGCCCTATGGGGCCTGGCCTTTAAGCCCAACACCGATGACATGCGTGAGTCCTCCAGCCGAACCTTAATGGAAGCCCTATGGAAAGCCGGCGCCTCCGTACAGGCCTACGACCCGGAATCCATGCAGGAAACCCAGAGAATCTACGGCAACCGCGATGATCTAAACCTGATGGGCACCAAAGAAGCCTGCCTCAAAAACGCCGATATGCTAGTCATCTGCACAGAATGGAAACAATTCCGCGCCCCCGATTTCGACTTAATCAAAAAAGAAATTTCAGAACCAGTAATTTTCGACGGCAGAAACCTCTACGAACCAGAACTGATGCAGGAAAAAGGCTTTGCATATTATGCGATTGGGCGGGGGGAGAGCATAAAGAGATAGCATTAAGAGATAGCGTTCAGCGCTGAGCGTTGAGCGTTCAGAAAGAGCAAGGTCAAGAGCAGGAGCGGAGGAACGATTGGGATTACAAAGTTAAGGGAGTAACTTATGAGATGTGAAAGGCTGGATGTATGGAAACGAAGTTGCAGATTAAGTGTTGGTGTATTTAAAAATTTTTGTGATTGCAGGGATTATGGTTTTA
>JALSUJ010000181.1 GCA_027071355.1 Gammaproteobacteria bacterium
TCGCAAATAAATACTGGAATAGAGCGTATGCGTAAAAATTTTAATTGTTAGTAAAATGTCATTATTTGTAGTGGTCAAGTAAAAGTGGCTACGGTACTTTGAGCATTCCAGTATTTCTCTTCGGTCACTGCAGGTGGCAGGCTATCATTGTTCTTATGTGGTCTGAATCGGTTGTAATAGCCAAAGATGTGGTCCGTGATTCTGGCTTTCGCTTCTTCGAAAGAGCGGTAACCTGTTTCCGGTACCCATTCTGTTTTAAGGCTTCGGAAGAAGCGCTCTATCGGACTGTCGATCCAGTCGATTGGTAACGCCACATGCGGCTGATCGGCCTTCTTGTACCGATGTGCCGGGACCTGGCCGCTCACCAGTCCCAGCTGTTTCATGCATCGCCCTGCGCGGTAGCGACTCAGCGGTATACCCTGAACCGTGACCATGTCGGCGATACTACGCGCACCCGCCGAGCCGTTGCTCAGCGCATGCATCGTCTTTATCCTGGTCAGAAGCTGTGATTCGTCGTTGCTGATGCGATGAGGCCGGTCTCGCCAGGCACGATAACTGCTATGCTGTACTCCGAATGTTTCACACAAGTTCTTAACTACACAGTGCTCTTGAAGTTGGCGAACTATCTCAAATTGTTCAGCTCGTCGGACTTCAAGAGCACGGTAGCCTTTTTTAGGATTTCTTTCTCCATCTCGATCTTGCGAATCTTCTTCTCCAGTTCCTAGATATTGCGCTGGTCTGGTGTCGGGGCTGTGCCTTTTGGTGTCTGCCCCTGCCGTTCTTGCCGCAACCCCTAACCCAGTTCTCCAGCGTGGACTTTTTCACGCCCATCGCCTCGCAGGCCGCTTTGATTGTATAGCCCTGATCGACGACTAGCTGGGCTGATTCCAGTCGAAAGTCAGGGGGCGTAGCTACCATTTCTTCTTGTTGCATTGTTTCACCTGTTTGTTGTGGTAGTGATAGTGTCACTCAAAGTCAGGTGGCCAAATTCACTGTGCCACTACAATTCAAAATTGAGTCAGGGTTAAGTCATTTTTTCTTTTAAGTTGATATTTCCTTCTTTATCGCGTTAAACATAATAGGCACAGACGGAGCGCATGTGTTTTTACAGAAGAGGTGAGCAAGATGTCAAAAAAAACAATAGTTGAGCTTGAACTTAAGAAGCGGGGTTATTCACCAGCGGAATTTGCTAAGATGTTTGGTATTGGTCGCTCTACAGTTTTTGATCAAATTTACAGTGGAAAACTTAATGCTTACAAAGTAGGTGCCAGAACAATTATACCTGCTGATTCAGTTGATGAGTGGGAAAGAAATAACCGTAAGCAGTGTAGGTGTTAGAAATGAATCGTCTTCCGCCTTATGGATCTGCTTTGAGATCAAGACTTGAGTGGGATAATTACCCATTTTTTGTAATGGTGTGCGTTGGTCTCGGTGCTTGGGATAAAGCCAGGCACTGGCTTAATCACTCGGTTGATTATGTGCCTCTTGTTCTTCCAGAAGGTAAGTCTCCAAAAAATTATAATTGGCCGGTTGGTAACTGTAATATCATTATTGATAGGTTGTCGGGTCCCGGTGATAGTGTAATAGATGATTTAATCATTCGTCTTTTAGTATCTGGCGCTAAAAAAATAATGCTTTGGAATAAAGAGCCAGAAACTGATTTTTTATTCTATTGGCCTAAGGTGACTAAATGTTAGCGCCGGGCGAGGTAGATGTCTCTATGGATGATAGTTCTGATGCTGATGATTCAACATTAGATAATGAATGGCCTAAAGGTTTAAGGTTGGATAAAAATGATAAGCCTACGGCATCTACACACAATATTTTCACTATTTTTACGGAAGATAATAACCTCAAGCAGGTTATTAAGTTTGATAATTTTACAAAAAATATTGTTATAGCTGAAAATAAAATAGGAATAAGTTCTGGTTACTTTACCGATGCTGCTGAGGCTGAAATTTCTCATTATGTTAGCATGAAATATGATGTTGAAATAAATAGCAGGGTATTTAAGAATGCGTTAATAGCGGCTGCAAGGAAATATAGTTTTCATAAATTACAAGATATTCTCGATAAACTCAGGGGAACATGGGATAAGCAGGTGAGGTTGAACTCATGGCTTAAAAATACCTATTTACCTAAAGATGATGTGAGTGATGAATATCTAGCACTAATTGGAAAAAACTTTTTAATTGGTGCTATTGCAAGGGCAATGAATCCGGGCTGCCAGATGGATAATTTATTAATTCTCGAAGGTGCGCAAGGTATTGGTAAATCCACATCAGTCAAATCTCTTTTTTATGGTCTTGTAAATGATACTCCTCTTAATATTGGTGATAAGGATGCTGTAATGGCATTGTCTGGGCATTGGTGTGTTGAGATTCCAGAATTGCAGGGGTTTAGTCAAACAGAAGATACAAAACTGAAATCTTTTTTTGCAACTCGAGAAGATAGAATACGTTTGCCTTATGGCCGTTCAGTAGAGTTATTCCCTAGACAAAATGTTTTTATTGGCACAACAAATCAAACTGAATATTTTAAAGACCATACTGGTAATCGCCGTTATTGGCCGGTTTATTGTGCGACAGTAAATTTTAAATATATTGAAGAAAATAGGGATCAATTGTTTGCTGAGGCTTTGTATTGGTTTGAACATGGAGAAGTATGGTGGCCATCTACAGCTAGTGAAAATAATTTACTTAAAGTCGAACAAGATAAGCGTATGCGTATAGATCCCTGGCTGTATTTAATCGAGCAATTTCTTTGTGATAGAACTTTTGAATGGGTGCAGGGTAATGAGATTATTACTGATTGCATTGGTAAGCAGCCCCAAGTTATACAGAAAGCAGATCAAATGCGTGTTGGTGCAATTATGCAGGCGCTTGGTTGGGAAAAGAAGGTTAAACGTATTCCCGTTCATGGAGTTAAAGGAAATCGGCAAAAACATGTGTATGTAAGACCTGATGACTGGAATCAAAGGGCTGATGGTGGCTGATATGTTACCACGTTACAACCTGTATTTGCATGGTTGTTTCACCTCAAAGTATCGCTGTATAAGGGTTTTAGTGGGTGTTATTACTGTTACATGTTATTTGTGTATGTGCGCGCGCATATGTATAAATATATTTATATGTTTATAACAGTAGTAACAATTATAAATAAATCAATAAATCAATAACTTAAACCGTTACAACCTATTAGATTTAAGTTGTAACGGTTATCACATGAATGAGATAGTGTTATGGAAATAAATATTAGTCATGATTTTAAGAAAATGACAAGTGATTTACATAGATTACAAAAACAGGCGATACCTAAGGCGGCTAGTCGAGCTTTAAACAGAACAGCTGAACAGGTACGAATACAGGCTGCCAGGAGTATATCAAAAACAACGGGGATCCAGGATAGCGTTGTAAAAAAACACCTTATAAGAAGAAAGGCAGGCTTTAACAAGCTAA
>JALSUJ010000182.1 GCA_027071355.1 Gammaproteobacteria bacterium
TTTCTGTATTGAACAGGATATAGAAAACTGGTATTTCTTAACCAATAAAGCCCTGGCAAGACTGGTTCGAAGAGAAGGCTTTCTATTACACGAAATAGGGACTGTTTGTGAACGTGGTGGCCTGCGCTATCCGTTTAAAATGGACTTAAAAGATATCCTGGCACGCAAATCTGCCAGCCGGATGGTATTAAATGACCATACACAAAGCTATCGTCTGTTTTCAGAAAAAGATCTCCAGGAGCAGGATACCAGATACCTTTTTGCTTAACTCAACTTACTAATTCGTCCAGCTTTAAACGAATAGAGCGGGATCGGGCGGGTTGTCCATAGCCTACACGGCCAATAAAAACAATTTGCTCCACTGAACAGTGGGGTGATATCAGTTGCGCCAGTTTGTCAGTTAGCTTTTTACAGGCTTTGATATTCTTTTTACTGGCAGTAAAGGGAATATTTTGAAGATAATACTGAGCAAAAATCATGGCCGTAGTCTGCGGCTGTAATTGTATCCCCTTTTCTGCCGCACTCAGCCAGAAACGTTGTACCAGACGGCCTGATTCAATATAATCCGTAATATCCTGCGGCGCAGTGTCACTATAAAGAATAAAATGAGCAGCGGAAAATAACCCGGGAATAATATCCAGCTCGATGCGGGGCAGCCAGGTTCCGGCAAGATAACGATTAAGAAAATGGATTCTGTGCCAGTCTTTTAAGGCAAATTTCATTAATTGTGTGGTTATCCAGGAAGACCCCAGGCATTGATCCGGCATTTTGTCACGGCTGAACTGGCTGTCCCATTCAATAATAGAACTATGCGTGGCAAATGCTTCTGGTATAGTTAAACGAATACCGGCAGAATCAAAAAACAGGCGAGTGGTTTTAAACTTCTCTTTACCTTCAAACCAGATAACTTTTAAAGGCTGTACGGACTTTTCCAGGTGCTGTTTATCAGTGGCTGAGAGTTTCTGGGTGGAAAAAGATCGGCGGTTAACCGTTCGCGTTGGAATATAAGGGGCAAGCTGGGTAAAATCTGTGTCATTGCTTGTCTCCAGACGAATATGAATGACCGGTTTTTGTTCACTACTCTGTGCTTCCAGTTGATAAATTATTTTTTTCCCCAGAGTGGCAGCTCCTATTGACAGGTTTTCCAGTAATATCCCCAGAGCCAGATGACTGGCGTGCCCTTTAAGGTCATAAACACAATGGTCTCTTAAATCAAAACCATGTATATCAAAGTGTTCGCTATCCACAATTTTAAAGCGCCAGGGCTGAGTATTATCACCGCTGGGAGCCCAGCGGCCATAGTCAATAATGGTTTTAAGATCAGGGTATTGTGATAAAGTAGACATAATTGTGTTTCTCTTAAATTTTGCTGAATAACATCAAAGGACTAAGCAGCTATGAGCGCGGTATTTTCTTGTTTTTTGGTGCACTTATTCCTATACTAACAAAGCATATCCTTTATAAATACTCATTTTTAAACGCATTATTTTATATTATTATGGAATATCAGATGAAAACCAAATTATTCCTCATTATTGTTTGTGCCGTATTTTCATTACCTCTATACGCTTATGAAAATGGTACCGAACTGGCACAGGCCGTGTATGATCGTCCAGACGGTCGAAATGCCTTTTCCAGTGGACTCATGGTGCTGGTGGAAAAGGGGCATAAACCGCGTGTTAGAAAATTGTATACCTTTAGAGAAGATCGGAAAAATGGGGATATGGCCTCGTTAATACGTTTTGAAAAACCGGCAGATATTAAAAACACCGGTTTGCTAACAGTGGATTATAAAAGCGATAAAGAGACCGATCAATGGATTTTTTTACCCGCAATTAAAAAAGCAAGACGTATTTCCTCCAGTCGAAAAGGAGGTCATTTTGTCGGTTCAGATATTCTCTACGAAGATTTACGGGACAGAAAAGTAAGTGCAGACAAGCATCGTCTATTAGGTGAAAAAAGTATTAATGGCGTAAAGGCTTTGCTGCTGGAAAGTATTCCTGTAGATCCGGATAATTCTGTTTACAGCAAAAAAATCAGCTGGATACACCCTAAAAGTCTGGTTGCACTGCGAGTTGACTTTTATCAGGGTGGTAATAAGCCAGTTAAAAGAACGCTGGTAAAAAAACTGGAAAAAAAGCAGGGCTACTGGACAGTTATGAACAGTGTGGCAATAGATTTAAAAAACCATCATGAAACTCATCTGAGAATGGATAAAGTGCTGTATGATAAAAACATACCTTCAGACCTTTTTAGTTTAAGATACCTTGAAGATCCGCAACGTGAAATACAAATTATCAGGAATATATCGGGACAATAGAATGATTCGAGTACTAACAGGATGTGTAATATTATTTTTTGCTTTTTCCCTCCCCGTTGCGGCCGCAGAATCTGGTAAAGTCACCAGGCATTATGTCTTTAATAACAAAGAAAAGGCTGAAACCTTTACCAGAGAACAGCAGACCGCCGGTCAAAATGCCAACTTAACCACTCAGAAAAAACCGGTTCAGTATTTTTTAGTGCTGTTAAAAGGCTATACTCAGTGGAGTGCTGCGTTCAAACAGGCCCAGTTTCTGGAGAAAAAAAATATTACAGGTATTGAAGTCGTCAAGGGACGTTTTGAAAGAGGCTATTCAATTCTTGTTTCCCAGTTTGCGGACAAAAAACAGGCCGGGCAGCTGTTTAATAAACTGCGTAAAATGGGTTTAAAAAATGTCCGAATTTATACGAATAAAGTCAGTGTTTATCAGTATATCGTTACGATACATAGTAGACGAAAACCGGCCGCAACGTCTATTGCCGCAACGCCTGTTGTAAAAACTCCCAGTGCTAAAAAAACAGCCCGTTTAAAGCCGAAAGCAAAAAAACAGCCGGCTGAAGTCAGCAAAATAGCGGATTCAGAAAAAAAGGAGACAGAGGAAGAAGATATTATTATTGTGATGTCAGATAATAATGATTATACATCGAATTATGAAATTGCCCTGGAAGATGAATCAGATGAGCTCAATGCTACCATCTGGGGTGCCAGTTTTAATCTGGAAGAAGATTTATTTACCCGAGACGGGCAGGATGCCAGTCATCTGGACTATGCCAATGCTAAAGCCTATATAGAGCACTCCTTTAATGCGAACTGGAATTTAAAAGCATCGGCACGGGTTGATGCCAATCATCAATCCGGACAAAATGGAACTGACTATACCGATACTGAACTGGATTATGAGGACACATTTCTTCGCTATAGAGATGCCTCTTATCGCATAACCATGGGGGCTCAGACCATTCGCTGGGGCAAGGTGGATAATCTGGGGCCGCTGGATAATATGGCAACCCTGGATCTATCTCGGGGTGTTATGCTTAAGTGGGGAGAAAATTATCGTTCATCTCCTGCGGTTCGAGTGGAGCATTTCCTTGAAAAAGGCAAGCTGGATTTAGTTTATCTGGCCGATTTCAGAGAAGCAGAATTAGCGGATAAAAAAGATGTCTGGTATCCCATTGATTTTCGTAAAGGCAGAATGCTGGGCTTTAAATACAATCCTGCCATGGCCGGGTTAATAAAAAATGCCAGCATTGATGATGATTTTAGCGGTGATGGCGGCTGGGGAATGCGTTTTTCCACCTCTCTGGATGCTTATGATATTGGTCTGACTGTAGAGCAGGTTCGTTTATCGGCACCTTATTATAAAATGAACGAAGCTATTCGACAGCAGGTCTTGCTGGGTAATCCGAACATTAATCCATCTGCTTATGGTTATACTTTTTCAGAACAACATCCCCGCTCCTGGGTGGTTGGCGGAGATGCCGAATTTCAATGGCAGAAAGTCACATGGCGTATGGAAGCAGGCTGGTTTTCTGATTTGCCGGCTACCACAAAAACGCTTAAATATGAAACCTATAATGGATTTAAATGGGCGGGCAGTGCTGAATTTTATCCGGGTGATGCGGATACCCGGGTCAATTTACAATTATCCGGCCAGCATATTGATGAAAAAGAAAAAATTCTGGATTTAGATAATGTTGTCATACTAAGTGGTGAGATTGAGAGTTTATTTAGTAATAGCCGCTGGAAGGCCAGTGGTAAATTCAGTATTGGTTTAAATAATAAAGAATTTATTTTATCGCCCGAAATTGCCTATTTAGGTGCCGAGCCATTTGAAGTCTATACGGCATTCCATTATCAGGATGGTTCAGAACAGACCGTGGGCGGCTTTTATAAATACAATAACGTGTTAACTTTCGGGATCAGAGGAAAATATTAACCAATGAAAAATTTCAGGTTTATATTTTCCATTGTTTTTTTACTGATACTAAATGTACTACCGCCGTTTTTTTTAACTCAACTTCCCTTTAACAATGCCCCCGAAACCTATTTGCCCAAAGATCAGCCGGCCGTTATTCTGGAACAGGCTCTGCGCAAGCAATTTCCTGACGATCAGGTCGCAATAATTCTATTTGGCGGTGAGGATTTGTACAGCGACGCCTTTTTGCAGAAACTGGAACAGGCGACCCGGGAAATTGCACAAGTAAAATCCGTTGATCGGGTCATTAATGTGACCGAAATTGAACATATTAATGGCACAGATGATGGTTTTGAAGTAACCAGGTTATTAGGCAAAGAGACTCGAGCTAATATAAAAGATCCGCATAAACGACATAAATATGCACAAAAAGACGCTGTTGCTTTTGGTACTATTGTCAGTGCAGACGAAAAATTTCAGGCTATCATAGTCAGGCCCGGCCAGCTTTCTTCCACCTTGCAACGTATCGCCATTCTGGATCAGGTCAATAATATTCTTAAACAGCATCAGCTGCTGCACAAAGTCGTTGCAAAAGCAGGCCCCATTCCTCTGGAAATAGCACAGTTTAATTCCATGATCCGGGATACCATTATTTTTGTACCGGCGACCGTGTTAATTGGTTTAACACTGATCTGGTTTATGTTTAAGCGTTTATTAGCCGTTATTGTTGCCGGTGTGGTTACGGGAGCTGTAGTTAATAGTGCGGTAATGCTGTATATAATATTTGATATGCCTTATACCCTGGTTTCCAGTATGATTCCGCCATTGCTGTCGGCATTAACAACCGCATTTATGATTCACCTTTACACCAATATGCAGCTGGCATCATCTTTTTCCTATAAAGGAAAAGAGCGGATACAATTTGCCATAAAACAGATTTATAAACCGGCTTTTTTTACAGCCCTGACTACGGTGCTGGGACTGGCCTCTCTGGGTGTCAGCCCAATTCCCCCGATTAGTCATTTTGGTCTGGTGGCGGCCGGTGGCGTTGTGTTATTGTTTTTAATTGTTATGTATGCGGTTCCACCTCTGTTCGAACAACTGGATACTGCGCCCTGGCATCTACCCGGTAAAAATAATTCTTTAATGAAAAAGTTATTGGGTTTTCTAATTCATCTTTCAGTCCGTAAACCTGTCTGGGTTGTCACTTCAATGCTGGTCATTTTTGTTTTAGGCATACCTTATATTGCACGGGTTAATGCTGAAACGAATATGTTAAAATTTTTTAATGATCAGCATCGTATTACCATCAGCACCCAGCTTATTGAAGATAAACTCAATGGAGTCATGCCGCTAGAGGTGGATCTGAGCGGCGCAGGGCGGGATACCTTTAAAAAATATAAAAATTTGCAGCAGGTGGAAAAAATTCATAACTGGTTACAACAACAGCCTGAAGTAGATAAAGTAAATTCCATTGTTGATTTGATTAAAGACATGCATCAGGCTTTTCACCAGAATGCCGCAGAGTATAGAAAACTACCCGTTAATGATGCCTTAATTAGCCAGTATCTTTTTATTTATGATGGTGAAAACATCAATGAAGTTGTGAATCGTGAATTTGACCAGACCCGCATTGTTATCAGTATTAATGTCCATAATTCCGGTGAAATCAGAGCCTTTATCAATCGAATTTCGGATTATCTTGGTAAGGATCTGGGAGCGAATTTAAAATGGGATATCGGCGGTGACAGCCGACTGTTTTCGGATCAGGATAGGCTGCTTATTCAGGGCCAGGTAATGAGCCTGTTTATTGCCGTGGCGTTAATTTTTATTATTATGTTTATTATCTGGAGGAAGATTGGTTATGCAGTAATAACCATGATCCCTAATTTATCACCCATTCTGGGTATCTTTATCTTAATGGGCATATTTAATATCTGGCTGGATATGGCAACGGCGATGATAGCCAGTGTTTCTATTGGTATTGCCGTGGATGATACCATTCATTTGTTTCATGGCTTTAAAAAACGTATCGACAAAGGTAATTCAGCGGTTTATGCCTTAACACAAAGTTATTATAAAACCGGAAGAGCCGTAATAGTTACTACTATTATACTTTGTGCACAGTTCTTTCTACTGGCTTTTTCCAAATTCGTACCTACTGCACATTTCGGCCTGTTGACCGCAACCGGACTATTAATGGCTCTGATTTTTGACTTATTATTACTGCCGGCATTGATTATTATATTTTATGCCCGATCCAGAGACTGAGATGTTAATTTCATCGGCAAAAATTTCAGCGAGGTCTGATAACCACACTGATAAAGATAGTGTTTATCTTCCTTACTGAGCTTAAATTCTACCGGTGAAAATTTTCCCGTATCCACTATCAGAGTTGTTCCCCAGAATTTATCACTGACATATTCTCTGGATAAAGAGGTCATAAAGGTTCTAATTAACATGGTCATATAACTGCTGACCGGAAACCAGCGGCTTACAGAACTATCACATCTAATCTGAGAGCTGCGCAGACGAAAAAAAATAACCGGAGTGCCGTCTTTAGACCAGTCAAATTGCAAGGCATCCTCTGCCAGAATACTGCCGTCCACCAGCAATTGCTGTTGATATTTTTTGAACGTAAACAGTAACGGAATACCCATGGAATAACGTACCGCAGTAGCCACTTTTAAATGAGGGGTATGTTCTTTGTCAAAGATAACCGGTTGCTGTGATTTTACATCGGTAGCGACAATATGCAGATCCAGTTTCAGATCACTAAAGGTAGCACCGTCCAGCTCATGATCAATCCAGTTTTCAAAATGATCACCGGTAGAAAGACCACCGTCAAAGATTAAACTATAAAGCGAAAAGCCTTTGAATTGTCTGAAATCTACATTAGTGGCTAAATCATAGAGGTCTTCTGCTGGACGTCCATTGGCTACCAGAGAGGCAACAATACTGCCGCCGGAAATGCCGACAATATGCTGATAATTAATCTTCAGCTCGCGTAAAGCGGTTATAATACCGACATGCGCCGGTAAACGGGTGCCTCCGCCTGCAAGCACAGGAACTATGTTATTATTATTTGTATGGGGCATTTTAAAATAGAATAAAATTTAGATAATCAACGTTTCCGTAAAATCACTCTAGCAATAAAAATCCATAGCGTCTATAGAATACTGAAATGAATAACCTATACTTAATGCAAGTGACCTTAATGCAAGTGACGACTAAAGGTGACTATCCAAAATAGTATATATTTGTTCCTGGTGTAAAATGAAAGAAATTCTGGAAAAAATAGTAGAAGACCCTTTGTTTTGCGAAGGACAGGCCTGGCAGCGGCGTTGCTTTAGTAAAAAAGAACAGATAATAAAACAGGGTGATCCAGGCGGCAGCCTGTTTTTTATTGAAGCGGGTTGTTTAAGAGTATCTGAAAAAATTCCAATTGATAAAGAAAAAAATATCCAGGCCGGGATCTGGGAACTGGATAAAAATGATGTCTTTGGGGAAATTGCCCTGAGTCAGTCGCAAATCCGAACCGCAAGTGTACTGGCGCTGACAGATGGCTGTCTGGTAGAGATTAATGGTCGTGAACTGGACAAATATCTGGATAAGCACCCAGATATTGGCTATCAATTTTACAAATCGCTGTTTATTATCCTCAGCCAGCGTTTAAACCGGGCCAACCTTCGGGTGAATGATTTATTTGCCTGGGGACTTAAGGTCCATGATATTGACAGGCATTTATAAAGTCAGCAAATTATCTCTAAAAAGATACAAAGCTTAATGTAGGATTTTACCACTATTCTCAGATCTTGTTTATCTATATACTCCCTGTCTAATAATATAAATCGCTTTAATTTTTTTAATTTCTGTAAAAATAGTTGACAGTTACATTGTTTCACATAAACTGTTAAATTATCTGCAAATTTACTTAATTAACGCTTTAGATATCTTGATTTCGGGGAGATGGAAATGCAAATCAACAGGACACTGGTCGCAATTGCTTTAGCGGCTATAGTTATTATTCTCAATGGGTGTAGTAATCCGGTATATCCGCCATTACCAGCAAGCCAGCCTATTGCACCGTTTACCACAGACTATGAGCAATATAAATATATTGTTGGACCGGGTGACAGCCTGAATATCTTTGTCTGGAGAAATCCGGAAGTGTCCACCAGTGTTACCGTCAGACCGGATGGTTATATTACCGCACCACTGGTAGAAGACTTAAAGGTCAGCGAAAAAACACCCACACAAATAGCCCGTCAATATGAAAAAGTGTTAGGTGAATATATAAAAGATCCCATTGTCAGTGTCACTGTGGGGGGGTTTATTGGACCCTATCGTGAGCAGGTCAGAGTCATTGGCGAAGCATCACAACCTCAGGCATTGCCCTATAAAGAACATATGACCCTGCTGGATCTGATGATAGCAGTGGGTGGTTTAACAGAATATGCTGACGGTGACAAAGCTATTCTGACCCGTGTCATTGAAGATCATAATGAGCAGTATACTGTTCGTATTGAGTCATTAATCCAGGACGGCGACCTGTCTGCCAATGTCAATATCCTTCCCGGTGATATTCTAATCATACCAGAAGCCTGGTTCTAATTTTTAAGCAAGGAAAAACATAAGTGCAGGAAATCATAGAGCAGTTACTGGGCTATCTCAAAGGGATTTGGAATAAGCGCTGGTATGCGATGGCTATTGTCTGGATTATTTGTCTGGCAGGCTGGGGCTATATCTATAAAATGCCGGACCAGTTTCAATCCACCGGTAAGTTATATATTGACACCCAGTCTTTATTGCGTCCTCTATTACGGGGGCTGGCCATTGAAACCAATGTGGAGCAGCAGATCCGTCTGATGGTTAAGACGCTTTTAACCCGGCCGAATGTGATTAAAATCATTAATATTGCCGATATGGATCACTATGTTGAAACAGATAAAGAGATGGAAGACTTAATTAAGTCACTGCAGAAAAAAATTAAAATCGCAAAAACCGGACGGGAAAACTTATACTCCATTTCAGTAAATGATCCCAATCCGGAAATAGCTCAGCGTATTGTCCAGGCTACCCTGACAGTCTTTGTAGAAAATACTCTGGGTGAAGGGCGTGAAGAGTCTGATTCGGCCAGAAAATTTATTGACAAACAGATAAAAGAGTATGAAAAACGTCTGGTTCAGGGTGAGCAGCGCTTAAAGGATTTTAAACAGCAAAATTATGAAATGCTTTCTTCCGGTAAGGGTTATTATGAAAAAATGAAAGCTGATATGGAACAGCTAAAACAGACAGAACTGGAATTAAAAGAAGCCGTTGAACAAAAAACATCTCTGGAAGAAGAAATTGAAGATCTGGAAGATGATATGGATTCCTATGATTTAATTCCTAAATCAGCGGGTGGACCATCGGCTATAAGCAGCAGTTATGATGCTCGAATTGAGAAATTAAAAGCAGATATTGACAATTATTTAATTAACTACACCGAAAAGCACCCCGATGTCATTTCTACCCGGCGTGTGTTAAAAGATCTGCAAGCAAAACGAGCCAGAGAAATAGCCCAATATAAGGCACAATTAAAAAAGGCAGGTAAAGAGGGTGTGGTATCAGAAGATGTCAGTAATAATCCTGTCTATCAGCAGTTAAAAATCAGCCTGGGGCAGGCTAATGCTCAGGTGAAAACCCTTGAAATACGGGTTGATGAGTATAAGAAACGCTATAAGGAAATGAAAAAACTGGTTAATACTATACCAGAAATTGATGCCAAACTGGTGGCACTCAATCGGGATTATAATGTAACCAAAGAGCAATACAATAAATTACTACAACGAAGAGAATCAGCTCGAATTTCCCGCAGTGTGGACCAGACCACAGACAGTGTACAGTTTCGTGTCATAGAGCAGCCAAGGGTAATTGAAGAGCCGGTTGGGCCCAATCGTATTCTTTTTTCATCTATTGTGCTGGTTATTGCCTTAGGTGCGGGGATAGGTTTTGCTTTTGTTTTGTCTCAGGTCAAACCGGTTTTTAATTCGGTTAATAGTATTACCTCAGTTACAGCCTATCCGGTACTGGGGAGTGTTTCAGCCATTAGCTCACCGGCACAAAGGCATCGCAGGCTGATGATGGTGTTAAGCTTTTTTGCACTACTGTTGGCACTGCTGGCAATATATAGTGCTTTGATGGTCTGGTACTATATAAAATAAAGTTTTTTTAAGGAATAGATAACGGCATTATCATGAGTATTATTGAAAAAGCATTAAACAAAAATGAACCTTCTGAAGCAGAAAAAAATGCTCATCAGGATGCTCATCAGGAAAGTACAGAAGGGGATGACGGCGAACAGGCAGAACTCAATCGTCAGTACATGTCGCAGGAATCTGATCCTGATGCAAGTGCTGCGGGTTCGGTTGTTAATAATGCTCATAAGACCTCTCAGAAAATTGATATTGACCTGGAACATCTGGCAGATCAGGGTATTATCGTCCCCAGCGAGCAAAGAAGTATTCTTAATGAAGAATATCGGCGTATAAAACAGCCCATAATTAACAATGTTAAAGGAAAATCAGCACATCCAATTAATAAAGCCAATTTATTACAGATAACCAGCTCCTTGCCGGGAGAAGGAAAAACCTTTACCGCCATAAATCTGGCTATGGCAATATCACAGGAATTTGATTATACCGTATTACTGGTGGATGCTGATTTACTCAGACCATCAGTTAATGAGGTGTTTGGCATTGAAGACAAGGCTGGCTTATCTGAATATTTATCTGGAGAAGTTGATTCTCTGGCCGATGTTTTACTTACCACTAATATCCCCAAGCTGACCTTATTACCGGCAGGGAAAAAACATCATTTAACCAGTGAATTATTCAGTAGTTCATTAATGGATAGTCTGTTTGATGAATTATCAGAACGTTATAGTGATCGGATAATTATTATTGATTCACCACCGGTGTTAAGCACCAATGAAGCCAATATTTTATCCAGAAAAGTAGGGCAGGTCGTTTTTGTTATTGAGCAGAATAAAACCACCCAGGCTCATGTAAAAGAAGCGCTGTCTCAGTTTGACGATAATAGTGTGTTAGGTATTGTCATGAATAAAAGTCGTACAGGTAACTCAAGTGGCTATTATGGGTATTATTATTAATAATAAAAATGTTACTTTTTTGGGTCTGTTAATATTAGCTGGCAATGCTCAGGCATTCAGTAATGTAGATATGAGTGCCGGTATTTCCGGTAATATGTACTATACGGATAATGTTAATTTAGACAAAACTAACGAAGAAAGTGACCTGGTTATGAGAGTGACACCCAGCATTGGTGTTACCACCAAAGGCAGTCGCTTAAGAACCCAGTTAAACTATAGTGTTTCTGGGTTAGCCTATAATCAAACTTCAAGCAATAATGATATTTACCATAATTTATCTTCCAGCGCCAATGCAGAAATTGTAAAAAACGCCATTTTCCTGGATGCTTTTGCCAATACCCGGCAGGTGTTACTGGATCAAAATAAAAATGCCTCCTCAGATCTGGTCAGCGGTTCTCAAAATACCACTAACACTTATACTTATGGCTTAAAGCCCACCTGGAAGAAAAAATGGGATAATTATGCCAATTCAGAGCTCAGCTATGCTTATGATGAGGTTAAATTTGGCGGCGGTAGCAGTAGTGATGACAGCACTGGTGATCGGATCCATTTTCAACTGGTTAACGGAACAAAATT
>JALSUJ010000183.1 GCA_027071355.1 Gammaproteobacteria bacterium
ATTCTAAACTGGACCGGAACTGACGGTGTTTTAGATATATACATGGGAGAAAAACTGGTTCGGCGTTTTATAAAGATTGATAAACTTTCCACAGCCCAAAGTACCTCCGGCAAAGAAACCCGAAATTATCGCTTTGGCTACGGTTATCTGGATCAGAACTTTAACTTAAAAGTCGATGCCGGTGAGAAAAAGCTGTATTTTGAAATCAGCAATTATTCCACACCTTATATCTTTTATGAGTCTCCTTTATAGTTAGTGTGCATCCATAAATAGACGAATAAATTCGTCTAAGAATGTCAATTAACGGATGCACACTAGTTAAACTCATAAATACGACAGGATTCAATACTTCCAGATGCAGCCACTGTAGCACAGAACCCGTCAAGATTTTCAGGTAATGATAAGCTTTGAAACTGTACACACCAGTCCGGCCTGAATTTATCACTATCATGTGAAATCAGTGCCGGCGGCTGGGGTAAAACAGTGAGACTAAATTGAGTTGGGGCTAAAGCCAGGCCGCTGCCGATAACTTTCATATAAGCTTCCTTGCGTGTCCATAAATCATAAAATGCCTCTTCCTGTTCTTTCTCTGTCAGTGACAACAGAGCCGCCTGCTCTGTATCCGTAAAAAAACGCCGGCTGATGCCTTGCCAGTCTGTTTTTCGGGCGGTATGTTCAATATCCACACCCAGCTCCAGATCCGAACTAAGTGCCAGTAATGCAACATTTTGTGTATGGCTTAAATTAAACTGCAGAGCCACTTTATCAGAATCGGATGTAATAATATAAGGCTTGCCCTTATCGCCTTTTTTAAAGACGACTTCATGCAGTTCTAAGCCCAGATAACGAGCCAGTACCTGGCGCATAAAGCCATGAAATATTACAAATTGCTGCTGATGCTGAGGAAACTTATAACGCAATGCCCTGGCCTGCTCCTCATCGGATAACATAGCAAAAAAAGCGTCCTGGTGATCAACCCATTGCTCTGCCAGACAATACCAGATATCAATCTGTCCATTATTTAAAGTACACGTATTAATAACACCCCCTCAATAATTCTAAAACCAGACTTACAACTTCCGACTCATTATATCAACAGTTCACATTCAAATTCTTCGCTAATCAACTGATTTCTTTATTTATTGCTCTATTTTGGCTATAGTGAAACATAATTATAAATAATTAGTAACAACTCTGCATAAATTAAAGACGTTATATTTCAAGAGCCTAAAATATGAAACTTTCTAAAATCCGTCAGACCCGTTATCTGCTTCCGGACAGTATGACTAAAAAAAGCTTTCTGGATACTCTGGGACAACATTTTATAGTCAAACAGGTTGAAAATAACCTTGAAAAGTTTGCTCTTCTGGACAGTTTTGAATGGGCTTTATACGAACACCGGATAATGGCCGTACGACATGAAAACCAGCGTATGAGTTTATGGTTCGATGAAGAAGACATTCTGGATCCTGATATGGCTCATACTATTGAGCATATTAGTGCCAAAACCCGTTTCTGGTGGCAATTGCCAGAATCCTCTGAACGAGATATATTAAAAAAATTACTTGATCTCAGGGCTCTGTATCCGGTTTATGAAGCCATGTTAAGAACCGAACAGTTTAACCTGATGGATAATGATGGCAAAATTCTGGTTTTTTGCCAGTTAATTACTATCAGTCGTCCAGAGAATATCCGCACCCCTGTTCTTCGTATGGCCAAAATCATACCAGTGACCGGTTATAAAGCAGCCAATAAACAGGCTATCGAAGTGTTAAAATCTCTAGGTGGATTTATTCCCCGACTTAGTCCTATTGACACGGTACTGGGTGCCCTGGGTATTACCCCCAGACCATTTACTATAAAGCCCAAATTAAACCTGGATCCGCAAATATCGTCTCGTACCGCAGCCAGTACGATTATATCCACAATGATCCACAAACAACGCCAGACAGAACATGGGGTAATTAAGGATATTGACACTGAGTTTCTGCATCATTATCGAGTGGCCCTGCGCATGGTCAGAGCCGCGGTTGCTCAGCTTAAAGAAGTTTTTCCACCTCAGGATGTGATCTCACTTAAACAGCGTTTTGGTACACTGGCCAGTGAAACTAATCAGCTACGAGATCTGGATGTCTTTATTCTCGATAAGGAACGTTACATGGGACTCCTGCCGCCCAGTCTTAAAGATGGGCTATTACCCATGTTTAATGATTTTGAGCAATCCCGTGCCGTAGAAGTTAAACGGATTGCCCGCTGGTTATCGAGCCGCGCCTACCAACAGGAAATGACCGAGCTGGAAACTCTTTTTGAAAATGGCTATTCTGCTCTTGAAACACACTGGAGTGAACAGCCTATTATTGAACTGGCAGTCACTAAAATACAGAAACGCTATAAAAAAATTCAAAAAGCCGCTGCAAAAATTACCCATGATACACCTGATGACAACATCCATGAGATTCGTATTAACTGCAAAAAATTACGTTATTTATTGTATTTTTTTGGCAGTCTGTTTAATAAAAAACAGGTAAAAATTGCCGGTCGTCATTTAAAAGACTTACAGAATACTCTAGGAATATTTAATGATTTAAGTGTTCAGGCAGAATTTCTGGAAAATTATCTGGATCAAATCGAGCACCAGGCTAAAAAAGATATTTTATTAATCGCCTCTCTTGGTGGCCTGATCTCATCTTTGCATACCATGCAGATGCAGGAACGGGAAAAATGTATTGCTGCACTGGCAGTATTTTCTAATACTAGAAATCAAGGTTTATTTAAACAGACATTTATACTCCCTGTTATCAATAAAAAGGGGAAATCCAGCCAATGAAAGTTGTTGCTTCCTATAGTATTAAAGGAGGAGTAGGCAAAACCGCTACCTCTGTAAATCTGGCTTATGCTGCTGCCCGTGCCGGTAATGAAACGCTGTTAATTGATCTGGACCCACAGGGTGCTTCATCTTTTTATTTTCGGATTGGTCCGGGAAAGAAACAGAAAAAAGGTCTCTTTTTTAATCAGAAAAACCGCCTGTTAAAAAACATTCGGGGTTCCAATTATAAACGTCTGGACATACTGCCTGCCAACCTGTCTTTTCGTAATTTTGATATTATGCTCAGCAGCATGAGTAAATCTAAAAAGCGTTTAAAAGAAATGCTGGATTTACTAAAAGATGAATACGACCTGATTATTCTGGATTGCCCACCCAATATCAATCTGCTTTCTGAAAATGTTTTTAATGCAGCCGATTTAATACTGGTACCGGTTATTCCAACTACTCTGTCTGAACGCACTTACGAACAGTTAATTCGTTTCTTTAAAAATAATGGTTATAAAAAGAAAAAAATACACCCTTTCTTTTCTATGGCTCAAAGCAATAATAAACTACATCATCAGACCATAAAAGAGATGGAAAATCGATACCCGGATTTTATGAAAACCATAATAG
>JALSUJ010000184.1 GCA_027071355.1 Gammaproteobacteria bacterium
AGCCATCACCATATAAATAGACATAGACATCCATGCAGCCGGTACATGAATAAAGATAATTCGATAGCTGTCGCCCTGTTGATAATCTACCGGAGCAATAAAGAGACCGTCAATACTACCCACAATGAGTAAAATAACAGCAAACCAGCCAAACCATGGAATAATTTTTCCAGACAATCGATAAAAATGCTTTGGTGAAGCAAACTGGTAGATAAACTTCATGATCGCTTTCATCATTCGAGACTCACCCTTAAAGCAGCAGAGGTGGCAACAGGTGCCAGCGTTAGAGAGAAAAGTAAAAAGGCAGCCAGAAAATACAGCTGTCCGCTAATAGACAGGCCAGCCATACTGCTGCCTACGGCATTAGAGGAAAAAATTAACACCGGTATATATAAAGGCAGCACTAGCAATGATAACAGCATACCGCCTCGTTTAAGTGCCACTACCAGAGCCATACCAATGGCTCCAATCAGACTCAGAATTGGAGTACCCAGTAACAGAGTAATCATCAGTGTTTCAATAGCATCATTACTGAGAAACATAACGGTCCCCAGTAAGGGCGAAAAAATAATAATAGGAAACCCGGTGATCAGCCAGTGAGCCACAATTTTTGCCAGGATCAATACGGGTAGTGGATATTCACTGAGCAGCATCAATTCCAGCGTGCCATCTTCAAAATCAGACCGAAACAGCGAATCCAGAGACAGCATGGCGGCCAGTAAAGCAGCAACCCAGATAATACCCGGTCCAATTTCTGCCAGCACCTGTTTTTCCGGACTGATCCCGAGGGGGAAAAGTGTGACCACAATGACAAAGAAAAACAATGGGTTAAGTATCTCACTCTTATGCCGAAATGCCAGTCGTAAATCACGTTTTAAGAGATTAAAAAAAGCGTTATACAAAGTATTTCCCTGTATTACTATTAATAAGATATTCCAGAAAAAGCTCTATTTCCGTGAACTATTCCAGTATTTTAAAGATGCGATAGAAACAGGCAGGAAAGTTAGCGTACTCAAAAACATAATCTTTGTAAGGCTATTAAAAATAAAGAGTTTTTATCACAAAGACGCTATTTTACATGGTTCAGAAAATACATCCAAGTATTTTAAATACCAGAGACAGTTGATCTTTACGATTTTAAGCTCAACAACCCCTGTTGTTCAGGAGGAACTAAGCCTGCCTGCAGGTAATTGCAGATATTTAATGGTACAGTCCTTTAAAGTCACTTCCTGATGAGTGGTTAATAAAACCATACCCCCCTGACAAACATGTTCCTGAATGAGTTCTAAAAAGAAATCAACTCCTATGACATCCAGAGAGGTAAAAGGTTCATCCAGAATCCATAAGCGGGTTTGCGATAAAATAATCTGAGCCAGTGCCACACGTCGTTTCTGACCGGCAGAAAGCTGGTTGCAGTACATTTCTTCAAAACCATACAGGCCCACTTTTTCCAGGGTATCCATAATCTGCTGCTGTGAACACCCCGAGGCCAGGTCACAGTGACTGTGGATATTTTCAACCGGAGTTAATTCCAGTTTAATACCTGGCTTATGTCCCATAAAGGCCAGCTGTTCATTATATTCACTACGGTATTTTCGAGTACTATAACCATTAAAACTAATCTCTCCACAGACCGGCAAAGCCAGTCCGGCAATAATCCTCAGTAAACTGGTTTTGCCAGCCCCATTCTCACCTTTTATATGCAGGATTTCGCCGGGTGACAGATGGAATGATAAATCATTAAATAATTCACGGTAACCGCGTTCACAGCTAAGGTGCTGAACGGAAAGCCCCTGCTCAGATTGATTGTTTTCTGTCATTTATTAACTCATTAAAAATTCATTAAGCCTGCACTTACAGTTAGCAGATAATGTGTCATTTCTTCTCGAACAAAGCCAGCCAAGTCTCTGTTTTATTTTACTGTTTTAAGAAATCACTTTCGTTCTTTCAGGAAAAGTTTTACACAATTCATGCCATTGTCTTTAAAAGCTGCATTAGCATTCACCTGAATAGATTTATTGTCAATAGCTTTTTTACATATTTTTATAGGTCATTGTTTTTTAAGTATTTATTTTTGTCATATTGAAGTGAATAATTTGTAATCAAATTGTAACAAATACTAACAATAAGAGCCTTGCAGAGGGTTACCCCAAGTTTATCCACATAGTTATCCACAGCAATTGTGGATAAGATCCCGGCTGGAATCAGTCTAAGTTAAGAGGAGCAGAAGGCTCGATAATTTCCAGTTTATCACCGACTGAAATGGTATTGTCACTCATATAATTTAACTTATGCAACAAGTTCTGCCCGAAAAATACTTTTTGACCTTTTTTTCGAAATTTTGCCAGCGTGGCCAGAGGTTCTTTACTCTCTTTAACCCCGGTTTCAGGATTGACAGTAGTTATCACACAGCGGGAACAGGGCTTTACGGCATAAAAATCGATATTGTTAATTTTAAAATGCCCCAAAGTATCTTCACCATAAGGCTCACAACCGCTAATTACGATATTAGGCCTGAAGCGATTGATGGTCAGCTCTATGTCCACTTTTGAATTCAGATCGTTTAATGACGCTTCACTAATCACAAGGTTAGGAAAACCATCTGAAAAGCTGGCAATTTCATTGTTTCTGGCAAAATTCGTATCCACCGGACGCTCACAATTGTCCGGCATATACACCAGCTCACAGTCAACATCCAGAAATTCACTGAACCAGTTATCAATAGCCGTATTAATATGCTGAACCCGTAATTGATCATTCCAGCACAGCACTTCTATTTCTTCATACATTCCGGCCTGACTATCGGGATAAGGGATAATTAATACCGGCATATCCGGTGCTCTGACAGATACCCCAAACTCAGATAATTCTGTCTCAATTAAAGCCATTTTCGGATACAGACGTTGACTGATAAAGCGCTTATTAGTATCTACCAGCATCCAGCGACGATCATATTGCAAGCCTCGTTTTTCCAGCTGCACTTTATCCAGGGATATTCCTTTAAGAGATTTAACCGGGTATATCCAGAGTTGTGAAACAGTGATATCGCTCATATAAAAAAACCTGAATTTAAAATAACTATAGATCGGTAGAAAAGCATAACATTGTGACTGATACGGGGCAAATTTAGATCTGATGGATACTCAGAGGTTAAAATTTAAGACATTCTTAGACGAATAAATTCGTCACCACACAGATAGAGCTAAGTTTATCAATAACTTATAAGAGTAATAATTGTAGTGACGAATTTATTCGTCTATTTATGGATGCACACTAATTAGACTTTAATTAGTGTAAATTCAGAGTAAAGTAGAATTTTTTAAGAAAAGGACTGGTATTTTTTTTTCAGTATCTTATAATATGCATCACTTCGGAGCGGTAGTTCAGCTGGTTAGAATACCTGCCTGTCACGCAGGGGGTCGC
>JALSUJ010000185.1 GCA_027071355.1 Gammaproteobacteria bacterium
AATATAAATTTATGCATATTCTTGTGAGTAATGATGATGGTTATCTGGCTGAGGGGCTTGTCTGTCTGGTTAAACATCTGCAGAAAATTGCCCGGGTGACCGTTGTTGCACCACAGGCAGATCGAAGTGGTGCCAGTAATTCACTGACACTTGACCGCCCTCTACTTCCTGAACAGGCAGCCAATGGTTTTATAGCTATTAATGGTACGCCCACCGATTGTGTGCATATTGCGATTACGGCACTCTTGAGAGATGACCCGCCGGATATGATTGTCTCTGGTATTAATCGCGGGCCTAATCTGGGTGATGATATTTTATATTCCGGAACAGTTGCCGCTGCGACAGAGGGGCGTTTTCTGGGGTTGCCGGCTATTGCTCTATCTCTGGGCAGTTTTGAAGGCAATTATTTTGATACCGCAGCCAGAGTAGTTGTACAGATAATTAAAAAGCTTAAACAGGAACCCCTGGATTCTGATACGATCTTAAATATCAATGTACCTGATATTGCTTATGATGAACTGGACTCATTTCAGGCCACCCGTCTGGGCAAACGCCATAAGGCAGAACCTGCCGTTGAAACCACTGACCCGCGCAATAGAAAAGTATACTGGCTTGGACCTGTTGGTAATGAGGCCGATGCAGGACCGGGGACAGATTTTTATGCCATAAATCATAATCAGGTTTCTATTACTCCGATTAAGATTGATTTAACCAATTATGAACTGCTGGATTCAGTGGATCACTGGTTAAGCTCACTGGAACAACCGCGCAGTAAATTATCGCAGGAACATCATGGATAACGTTTTATGAGTCTTTCCATTCATGGTGTAGGGATGACATCACAAAGAACCAGGGATCGATTAATTAAAATTTTACGGCAACAGAATATTAAAGATGAAAAGGTTTTAAGCGTTCTGGCTGCCATGCCCAGACACTTATTTGTGGATGAAGCTCTGGCCAGCCGTGCCTATGAAAATATTTCCCTTCCTATTGGACATGGGCAGACTATATCGCAACCCTATATGGTAGCAAAAATGACTGAACTGCTTATTGACGGCGAGGAAATTAATCGAGTACTGGAAGTTGGTACGGGGTCAGGGTATCAGACGGCCATTTTATCAAAACTGGTTGGGCAGGTTTTTAGTGTTGAGCGTATTCAGCCCTTACTGAATAACGCCAGAAAAAAATTTCGTCAGCTTAAATTAAATAATGTACTGACACGTTATAGTGATGGCGGCTGGGGCTGGCCGGAAAAAGCGCCTTTTGATGCCATTATTGTGACTGCCGCACCGGAAGAATTGCCTATGTCATTACTGGAGCAATTAATTGATGGCGGCAGGCTGATAATTCCTATGGGGAAAAGGGGTGAGCAGGAATTGTTGTTTTTTAAGCGGGTTGGCAACAAATTTCACAAAAAAACTTTAGAAAAAGTAAGTTTCGTTCCTCTTCTTAAAGGTCGGTCCGGATAAAATTATGCTTTTATTAATACAAAGGTCTATTCCTGAATGAAGTTGTTTTCAAAATTATATGAACGGGTAATGAGCTGGTCCAGACATCCAAATGCTGAACGATATCTAGCTGGTTTAAGCTTTGCCGAGTCTTCATTTTTTCCGGTTCCACCAGATGTGATGCTTGCTCCCATGTCTATGGCACAAACAGATAAAGCCTTCCGTTACGCACTAATTACCACCATGTTTTCAGTAGTTGGGGGTATGTTTGGATATGCAATTGGTTTCTGGTTTGTTGATTTAATACAACCATTTATAGGAACTGGTGGAGCATGGGAAGAGCACTTTTTAACCACTCAGGAATGGTTTGGCCGGTGGGGTTTCTGGGCCATCTTTATTGCTGGATTTTCACCTGTACCATATAAAGTTTTTACCATTACTGCAGGTGTTATGGGTATGGTTTTTCTACCCTTTGTAGTTGCATCTACTATTGGCAGGGGGACACGTTTTTTTCTGGTTGCCTGGCTTATGAAACAGGGTGGAAAAGAAATGGAACAGAAATTAAAGCATTATATTGATTTTTTAGGCTGGTTCGTTGTAATAATTGGGGTAATTGCTTATATTATTTATAAAATATAAGTGTAGTATGGCAGAAAATGATGCAAAACCTGTCTTGGTTTACACGCTTTAATATGAGTGTCCTGAAAAATGGTACTGGAAAAATACTATCTGGCACTGAAAAAGTACTATCAAAGGTGGTTTTAGACAGGTACTGGAATATTCGTTTAGTCAGTTTAATACTATTTTGTCTACTGGTTTTTTTTCAAACTGCCTGTACGACAACTTATGCTCCGGTCGAACAACGGGGTTCGTCTTATGGCGTGAAATATAAATATACTGGTGGCAAACTACCGGATTATCATTTTGTTAAAAAGGGGGATACACTCTATTCTATTGCCTGGAAATACGGTCTTGACTATAAACAGATAGCTTATAATAATCGAATTAAACCGCCTTATCGGATATTTAAAGGTCAAAAATTACGCTTAAGTTCGGCACATTCGAGAAAACAAGTGGCTTCTCGTTCTTCGGCTTCCAGAAGCTCGAAAAAAACCACATCAAAACCTAAAGTATCCAGTAGTTCTGGACGCTATAAGGAAAGCAATAAAAGTAAAAAGCACTATCATAGTAAAAGTAAAACCAGCACCAAAACAAATTCCTCCAGCAGGAAAAAAACTGCGGTTAGCAAGACGACGGGCAGCAAGACCCGAAGCAGTAAACAATATGCTGCAAAACGTGGTAACATGACAAAAGCGGCAGCTAAAACTAGAACCGCAACGTTTACAGGAAGTAAACGCTTAAAGTGGAAATGGCCAGTAAAAGGAAAAATAATTCAGCGCTATTCACCAGGAAGTGGCAAGAAGGGTATCGATATTAGTGCTCCAAAAGGAACACTGATCAAGTCCGCAGAAGCTGGAAAAGTAGTATACAGCGGGCAAGGTCTGGTAGGCTATGGACGGCTGGTCATTATTAAACATAATGATACGTATTTGAGCGCATATGCCCATAACCAGCAATTACTGGTTAATGAGGGTCAGTTAGTTAAAAAAGGGCAGAGTATTGCCCGGTTAGGTCGTTCTGGAACCGATCGGTATAAATTGCATTTTGAAATTCGTAAAAATGGCAAACCGGTTAATCCTGTTAGTTATCTGCCGCATTGACTTTTTAACAGCTGATAATACAAAACTTCCACAGAGTATAAGTACCATTTTATACTCGCTATCTGATGTAATGACGCTGTGTGTCGTTTAAACATCGATATGAACCATTAATAAGGGGTGATTTAATGGAATCTATGGAATCTAAAGATCAATGTCTGGGGGCAATAAGTTCTTTGTCTGCAGAGGGCTTAGTTGAAGCATTTGATACTGAAGATCATGACTTAACTATTCAGGATATTGATTTGTCAGCGTCAAAATCATTTAATGCTGTTGAGCCTGCTTCCGGTTCAGTATTAAAAACTAAAGCTAAAACTAAAGTCAAAGCTAAAACTAAAGTAAAAACCAAAACCAAAACCAAAACTAAAGTAAAAACAAAAGCCACTAAAGTGATAGCACAGAAAGAAACTTCTGCTCGTTCCCTGTCCAGAGGTGATATGGATGCTACTCGTCTATATCTCAATGAAATAGGCTTTGCCTCACTTCTGACTGCTGAAGAAGAAGTGAAATATGCTCGCATGGCGCAAAAGGGAATTGATGAGGGCCGTAAACGAATGATTGAATGCAATCTTCGTTTAGTGGTTAAAATAGCCCGTCGTTATTTAAATCGCGGTCTTCCATTGCTGGATCTGATTGAAGAAGGCAATCTGGGTCTTATTCGTGCGGTTGAAAAATTTGATCCTGAACGGGGTTTTCGTTTTTCCACCTATGCGACCTGGTGGATCCGTCAGACTATTGAACGAGGGCTGATGAATCAGACCCGAACCATCCGACTGCCCATTCATGTGGTTAAAGAAATCAATATTTATCTGCGAGCGGCCAGAGAACTGACCCAGAAACTGGATCATGAACCTTCTCCGGAAGAAATTGCAGAAGCTCTGGACAAGCCGGTTGAAGAAGTTCAGAAAATGTTTGGTCTGAATGAGCGTATTTCCTCAATTGATGTGCCTATGGGTACTGATGCGGATCGGCCGTTACTGGATGCTATTCCTGATAATGTTAATCCAGAACCATTCGCTTTCCTGCAAGATGAAAATATGCGGGATAATCTGGATATATGGATGCAGCAGTTGAACGATAAACAGCGTGAAGTTGTGGATCGACGTTTTGGTTTGCACGGTTATGACACGGCAACCCTGGAAGAAGTGGGCAATGAAATCGGTGTGACTCGTGAACGGGTGCGGCAGATCCAGCTTGAGGCCTTAAAACGGCTGAGAGAAATTCTTGAAAAAGACGGCTATACCAGCGAAAGCCTGTTACATCACGATTAAAGCGCACAGATCTCCCCGTAGGTAGGTCGTCAGTAATTAAAAAGCACATTCTAAGAATGTGCTTTTTTTTGGCTTAATGTTTGCATAATTCATATTTATAAACCATCAATATGAGTTTTTAGTATGCAAGTACAACAGATTCAAGACTATTTGTCTCAATTTTCACGTGCCCTGACTGAAAAAGCAGGCAATAAAGATGAACCGTTCTGGGGTAAGGATGGTTTTAATTTTGCTGATATTCTGGATATTGTTAATCCACTGCAGCATATTCCGGTTATTTCCAAATACTACCGTGAGTTGACTCATGATGAAGCTAGTGAAGGTTCTCGTATGTTCGGCGGCCTGATGTTTGGTGGTCTAACTGGTGGTGTTAACGGCCTGGTCGCTGCCCTGACAAATTCTGCGGTGCGTCATGAAACTCAGCAGGATCTGGGTGATTATCTCATTACCCAGGCCGTTAATCCGGATTCTGATGAGTTGGCAGTGACTATTTTATCGGAATCAGCTGAAAATCCTTTTTTTGCTCAGGTTCTGGAACTGGAACAGGGGAGTCAGACCTATCAGGTGATTGCCCAGCAACAGGAAATGACACAGCAGAAGAACCAGAACCGGATAACAGACTGGGGCAAAGTTTAACGGCAAAAAATTGCCGCATAACAGGTAATGAATATGGCTTTACTGGATTTTTTAAATACCAAACTGTTTCATAAAGAACGTGCTGCAGAAAATCTCGAAAAACTATTAAGAGAAGAGTTTGTCTATCAGTTAAAATACAATAATAATCTGACCATTGTATCGCGCTCAGGCCAGCCTATTATGACTCAAGCAGTGACTCTGGATAAAAAAAGAGGCTCTTTAATTGTGGCAGAAAAAACGCCTGATGGTATTTTAATTCTGGAGCGAAATGATCCGGTTAATGTGGAAACTCAGTCTAATAAAGAACATGAAGTCTATTCCTTTCATTCTAAAGTACAGAATATCATCCTGGATGACGGTAATATTCTTTATGAAATTCAGATCCCCAGACGTATAGAAAAAGGTCAGCGACGTAAAGGCTACCGGATTAATATTGATTCTCCGTCCACGGTAAATATCAGTCGTTCAGTTTATAAAGGTCAGGTAAGTAATTTATCCAGTAAAGGGGTATTATTTCTGGTTGATGGCTACTGGCCAGAATCTGTTGAGGATGAGCCGATGGTCGCCTGTAATATTGATATGGGCTTTTTACAACTGGACTGTCATGTGGATATCCGTTATATCCATTTTGAACCTTATCCCGCAAGACGAACCTGTATTGGCGGTAAAATCAAAAATCTGAATCCTCAACAGCAGCATCAGCTTGATAACTACCTGTCTGCACAACAGCGTATCGCCCAGCGACAAAAAGCAGAATTAAAATACGCTATGATTTGATCATTGATTATAATATACTCCGTGTCTTTATTTGAACAAAAATAGAGTCCCGGGTTATGAATAAAAGTATCTGGTATTATGTGTCTCTGGTCCCGCCTTTTGCCGCTGTTATTGGTTTAAGTCTGGCTTATCTTTCCTTCACTCGGCAGTGGGGTGGAGATATTATGATTGCTACTGTGATTGCGGTGTTTTTCTGTGAAGTGGTTATGGTTATTTCAGCTTTTGGTTCTCTGACCTATATGAAGCAGGAAAAAACAGCGATCACCCGAAAAATACTTATTATGAATATTAGTATAGCCATAACCGGTGCTGTACTCGGGATCTATCTCTTCATATCGCAATAAATCATCATATAAAGTACTGTTCATGTCATTTTACTCTCTGGTCAGACAATTTTTCTTTAGTATAGATGCTGAAAAGGCCCATTTACTGGGCCTGAAAATGATTAAACTGGTGCATTCTCTGAAATTGTCTTCAATTGTTTTTGGCAAACCTGTGTATGCCCCGGTAGAGGTAATGGGGCTAAGTTTCCCCAACCGGGTGGGACTGGCAGCCGGCCTGGATAAAAATGCAGATTATATTGAAGGGTTGTCAGCCGTGGGATTTGGTTTTATTGAAGTGGGTACTGTCACGCCCCGACCACAGCCGGGTAATCCGCAGCCTCGATTATTTCGTATTCCTGAAGCTCAGGCCATTGTTAACCGGATGGGATTTAATAATAAAGGTGTTACACATTTAATTGAGCAGGTAAAAAAATCTCATAAAGATACCCTGTTAGGTATCAATATAGGTAAAAATTTTGATACTCCGGTTGAATCGGCAGTAGACGACTATAAGCTCTGTTTACAGAGTGTATACCCGTATGCAGACTATATTACCATTAATATATCTTCACCCAATACTCCGGGACTAAGAACCCTGCAGTTTGGCGATGAGTTAAAACATTTACTGGAAACGCTTAAAACTGAGCAGACTTTACTGGCCGAACAGTCAGGTAAATACGTGCCGCTGGCCGTTAAAATTGCACCGGATATGGAAGACAGTGATATTAAATTAATTGCTGATTTATTGCTGGAAAAGGGGATTGATGCAGTCATTGCCACTAATACCACCATTGCAAGAGATGCCGTAGTGGGATTACCTCATGCAAATGAGCAGGGGGGCTTAAGCGGAGTGCCGGTTTTTCAGCAATCCACCCATGTGGTAACAGTACTGGCTGAACAATTACAGGGTAAAATCCCGATTATTGCGGCAGGTGGTATTTTTTCGGCTCAGGATGCGCAGCAGAAAATAACCGCGGGGGCTGACCTGGTGCAGATTTATACAGGCTTTATTTATAAAGGCCAGGCATTGATAAAGGAATGCGCTCGAGCGCTGGCTTAAAAAAAAAGAGAAACAAATGAATTTTTCTATAAAAATACTTTCCATACTACTATTACTTATATTGCTGAGCGCCTGTGCGCCAGTAGATTATTCCCAGCAGGCTGTTTTTCCAGAAGCACGGAATGATAAGGCTCTGCTATATTTTTACCGGACGCCGGGATTTATTGGTTCCACTTATCGTTTTAACGTATCAGAAGGCAAAAAGGTGGTAGGGGCTATGGCTCAGGACAGTTATTTTTATCTTTTTACCCGGCCTGGAACTCATACCTATTCAGTAGATGATCGTAATGAAGAACAGGGCTCTTCTATAACGATCAATGCTCAGGCAGGTAAAACATATTATATTAAGGTTGATGTGGAATATGAAGTGATGGGTGGCAAAGCAATTTTCACTGAAGTGCCTGAACCTGAGGCAATGAAATTACTGCCTAGCAGAAAATATGTAATACCAGCTAAAGTGAATACTTCTACCTATAATGTCCATGCTGAACAATAATGACTATGCCTGTTGAAATTCTTGAGTTAAACCAGTTTAATCACGAATTGTTTCAGTTTCTGGATGCCTCACCCACACCGTTTCATGTGGTGCAGCAGCAAATCAGCAGGCTGGAGGCTTACGGATTTGAACGCCTGGATGAATCACAACAATGGTCATTACAGAGCGGTAAGCGTTATTATGTCAGCCGTAATAATTCCTCTCTTATCGCTTTTATTTATGGCACGGATGATATTATTCAAACAGGCATCAGGATGCTCGGGGCACATACCGACAGTCCCTGTTTAAAAGTTAAACCGAATGCTGATATTATCTCGCTTTCTTATTTAAAAATTGGTGTTGAGGTTTACGGTGGGGCATTATTAAACCCCTGGTTTGATCGAGATCTGTCACTGGCAGGTAAAATTGTCTATCAGACTAAAAAACAGCAGGTTAAAACACTACTGCTGGATTTTGAACAAGCTATTGCCTGTATTCCCAGTCTGGCCATTCATCTTGATCGAGATGATAATAAAAATCGTTCTATCAATGCCCAGACTGATATACCTCCGGTAATGATGTTAATTGATCCGCAGCAGAGCACAGTAGATTTTAAAAGTATTTTATTAAAGCAGGCAAAAAAGCAGAATCCGTTACTGGATATTGAACAGATACTGGATTATGAACTAAGTTTTTATGATACTCAACAGGCTTCTAATATTGGGCTCAATAATGATTTTATTGCCAGTAGTCGACTGGATAATCTGCTAAGCTGCTATACTGGAATGCAGGCTTTAATGAGAGCTGATACTAAAACGACCTCATTACTGGTATGCAGTGATCATGAAGAAGTCGGCAGTGCTTCAAGTTCAGGTGCACAGGGCCCTTTTTTAAAATCGGTTCTGGAACGTATTGCAGGTAGTAATGAAATATTAAGCCGTATTATTGATCGCTCCATGCTTATTTCCGCTGATAATGCTCATGCTGTGCATCCTAATTTTCCTGATAAGCATGATGCAAATCACGGCCCTGTTATTAATAATGGGCCAGTCATAAAAGTTAATGCCAATCAGCGCTATGCTTCTAACTCTGAAACTGCCGCAGTTTTTAAAGTAATGGCGCAGGCTGCAGAAATTCCGGTGCAGAGTTTTGTGGTACGTACTGATATGGGATGCGGCAGTACTATTGGCCCTATTGCCGCTGCTGAAATTGGCGTAAAAACCCTGGATATAGGGGTGCCTACATTTGCCATGCATTCCATTCGCGAACTGGCTGGTAGTAAAGACAGCTGGTATCTTTTTAAAGTATTGCAAAAATTCTTTTCCTCTGAATATTCGGTTAATATTTCAGATCAGCTTTGAGTTGTCCATAATTTAACATACAAGGTTTAAAGCTATGTTTTTGTTTAGCATACTATTGAGATTGAAATGCTTATTCATGAATTTATAATACATCAGGTTGAAAAACAGGCTGATCAGGGGCCATCAAATCTGTCATTAAGTCCTCATTCTATTGCCGTATCAACGACACTGGAAACTTTTCTGGGGGATATGAATAAAGTCTATAATAGTAAACCCAGCAAAGTTTTTGGGGCCTTCGTCGTTGCTGATGATAATGATAACGAGGTGCAGCAACCGGATAATATGCAGAAATTGCTGGCGCAATATCTTGCAAAAACAAATAGCTTTATTGAATTTTCACAGCATGCCATGCAGCTATTAAAGCATTATATTGATCAGGCCAGCAAAGCCACCGGCGGCTATCTGGTTTTTGTGCATTATACTTTGTTCGGCAGTGATTTTTTAATGGTTGCTATGCTCAATAATGTCTCCGGGGTTGCTGTTGATAATAACCTTGATATTAATCCTGTCGATTATCTTGAACTGAGCAAATTGCATCTGGCAGCTCGAATAGATTTAACACAATGGCAGGAGGATGCTTCCTCAGGTCGTTATATTTCCATGATCCGGGGTAAAGAAAGTCACAAACTGTCTGAATATTTTAGAAAATTTATCGGCAGTGATGAAGCCATCAGTTCTAAAGAAGAAACCAGTGAATTATTAACGGCTGTTACCCAATTTTGTGATGAAAAAATCAATGATGAGGAACAAAAATCTCAAATCAGACACAAAGCCTCGGAGTTTTGTCTGGAACAGGCAGACAAAGGGCAGAATGTGGTTTTAAAAGATTTTTCCAACTACGCTGCAGAAGGGGTGGTGGATGATTTTCTTAATTATGTGAATAGTGAACAGTTTAAACTCAGTCAGGAAATTGCACCTAATAAAACAGTGATCCGTCGTTTTAATAAAATCAGTGGCCGTAACGATCGGATCAGTATTACTATTAATGAAGAAGCACTGGGTGAATCAGTGATATTTGATCCGCAAAATGAAACTCTGACCATTACCGATTTACCTGCGGCATTAAAAGCCCAGTTACTGGATCGTTAATATAATATTTTAAAACCCTCTGGATACCACTATGAAAAAATTATCTCTGGAAGATATCTCGCGTTTAAATATGCTGCTGGATGATTCTTTACATCAGGCCAGTAAGGAACAGCTTGCAACCTGTATTCGATTACTGGGCACTTCGCTGGCCCAGTTAAAAATTAAACATAATGTAGATGATGATCAAAACGCCAGGGATTTCAGTAGTTTTGTTAATGAGCTGGAAAATGACTCACTTAGTGATGAATTCAATGAACTGGCGGCTAAAACTATAGTGGAATGTGCCACTGCAATGGCTGTAGCCAAAGAAGGTCGGCAGGAAAAATAATTTCCTGATCTTTGACTTTTATCTTAATCTATATTAAGTTCTATTCAGGTTCTATATTACCGTTTTATAACAGCTGTTTTTTATGGCATTTGTTGACAATACTAAATACTAGGCCCTTCTATTAATCAATGATTCAGTAATCAAAGTTCCGGAGTAAATCATGGCTAAGAAAGATAAAAAGAAAAAAGATAAAAAAGCTTTATTAAAGCTGGAAAAGAAAAAAGCAGACAAGAAAAAAACCAAAGCTAAAGCTAAAAAAGCCAAAATTAAAAAAGATAAGGCAAAAAAAGCAAAAGCTAAAAAAAATAAAAAGTCAGGTAAAAAAAATAAAAAAAAGAACGGCAAAAAGAAGTCTAAAAAGTAATTAACTGTCGAAAACACTCCTCCTGTTCTGGGAGGAGTTATCTATCCAGTCAGAATATCTTCAAACAATCAACTCTTAGAATTAATTTTAAGAATCTTTTACCCAGGGCATTCTATGAACAGTTGAATGACTTGCTAAATGGCAGGGTAGGGATTATCCTTGCGTTTTTAATTTAAGGTGTTTTGGGTACCTGGAACTATATAAGGCAACGGTAAGAAGTTATAATCTATTTTTAAAAGGAAATACTGACTATGGAACTGACAGATAATATTCTGGCTTTTAGATCATTTTATGCGCTCACTCTGGCCATTATTGTACTGTTTGTAGGTAAGGCTCTAAACTTTCGGTTTACTATCCTCAGGGATTTAAATATTCCGGAGCCGGTAGTGGGAGGTTTATTGTTTTCGATTATTTTTGCCATTATCCATTTTACCCTGGGGATATCTATTGAATTTGATCTGGCTGCCAGAGATATTATGCTGGTGTATTTCTTTACCACTATTGGTTTAAATTCCAATATTATGGATCTGGTAAAAGGTGGCAAGCCGCTGATTGTATTATTAATAGCTACAACCCTTTATATGATACTGCAAAATGTTATCGGTATTTCTGTAGCCTCTATTTTTGGTCTTGAACCTATTATCGGACTATTAGGAGGAACGGTGTCGCTAATAGGAGGGCATGGAACAGCTATTGCCTGGGCACCTACTTTTGTTGAAAAGTATGGTATCCATAATGCCATGGAAATTGGTATTGCCTGTGCGACCTTTGGTTTAATCTTTGCCAGTTTAATGGGTGGGCCGATTGCCAGTTATCTAATAAAGAAACACAATCTCAAGCCCGAAGATCATGAAGAGCAGGATGTGGGTATTGCCTATGATGAGCAAAACTCAAAAATTGATTATATGGGGTTTTTACATGCAATTTTGGCGATTCATTTCAGTGTTATGATTGGTATGGGTCTTAAT
>JALSUJ010000186.1:0-3108 GCA_027071355.1 Gammaproteobacteria bacterium
GGCATAATTGATATCCTTATCGGTGCCGTGTTGTTTGTTTATCGCTGCTGAATGTTATTGCTTTACTCATCGTCCTGATAAGTAAAGTGGCTCTATTTTAACCTGAAAAATAAAAAATTCCAGTTTTAGTTGTAAATCAGAGGGCAGGGTCGGAACATAATTTAGCGACCCGGGGGGCTGGTTTTATGATAATGTGACCAATGTTGAATAATATACCAGCAAAATAATCCTCCCGCTAAAATAAATAGAAACCAGTTTATTGATAATGTCTGAATTTGATCCCCTGCTACAACCATTACAATGGTGAGTGGTAGAATTCCAAAACCCGTGGTCCATAAAAATGTCCACCACGTTACATTAGCCAGACCCGCCGCATAGTTAATAAGGTTAAATGCAATAATTGGAATAAAGCGGCTAAATAGCAAGGCTCCAGTACTATAATGTTCTAACCAGTTATCCAGCTTATCCTGTTGCTGTCTGGCTAAAATGCGATTTATAAATAAGCGGCCCAGACTTTTAGCCAGTGCAAAAGAAATGCAGGCACCCATCATGGCGCCGCTCCAGGTAATAAGCACACCCCATACAGGGCCATAGATCATACCATTAGCAATGGCAACAAATTCTGATGGAAAGGGTATAAAAGAATGGACAATCATGAGTCCCAGGGAAACAAGCACTCCCCAGTGGCCGGAATTACGGATCATCTGCAGCGTTTCATTTAAAGAGAACAAAGGCCAGACTGAAGCGCTGGACTGGTATTGTTCCAGTATCATATGAGAAAGCAGCAGCGCTAAACCAATAGCCAGTGCAATTGCGATCATAATGAGAAATTTAAAGTTTTTTTTCTGTAACATGCTAATGATCTGTTTATTTATTCCGAATAATGTGTAACTCTACAGCCCCTGGCAGTTACATTTTTTGTTACTTAGAAGTATAAATTCTATGGTAAAAATATGGGTGAATTCAATGAAAAATATATTCTTAGTAATACTCGGTCTAATGGTATTTATCGCATCAAACAGTTTTGCCCAGGGATTTACTCTTACAAGTCCTGATATCAGCGGACAACTTTCACAACAGCAGGTATATTCTGGTTTTGGATGTAAAGGACAAAATGTATCTCCTGAGTTAAATTGGCATGGTGCTCCAGAAAATACTAAAAGCTTTGCTGTCACTGTTTATGACCCCGATGCACCTACAGGTAGCGGCTGGTGGCACTGGGTTATTTTTAATATTCCAGCCAGGGTATCTTCTTTAAAATCCGGAGCAGGCAATTTAAAAGCAAATATCGCACCTGAAGGAAGTATTCAAAGTATTACTGATTTTGGCAATGCCGGTTATGGTGGTGCATGTCCTCCCAAAGGAGACAGAGCACATCGATATATTTTCACTGTTTATGCGCTCGATACAGCAAAGCTGGATCTGGGCTCTCAATCTTCACCCGCTTTAACGGGGTTTGTGATTAATAAGCATACCCTGGCAAAAGCATCTATAATAGCCTATTACTCGCGTTAAAAGAACAACAGCCCAAATGTTTAATGCCGGTAGATAATCTGGGTCCTGCTATTTTGTTATTGCCCTTTAAATTTTTCGGGTTGTTTTCCAGACACAATATAGGCAAAGGCCAGGACTTCAGCCACGGCCTGATAAAGGCTTTCCGGAATATCTTCGTAAAGTTCTAATTGTGCCAGTAATACCGCCAGATCAGCATCTTCATGAATGGGGATGTTGTGTTCTCGGGCCAGGCTGATTATCTGTTCTGCAATATCATTCTGACCCGTGGCTGTGACCTGGGGAACAGGGTTGGTTTTAGTTTCATCATAATGCAGAGCGATGGCCTGCTTAATGGTGTCCTCAGTATTGTTTTTATTTTCTTTTTCGGCTGTCAAATTACACCTGTTCGTCAATTATAAATGGGCTGTCCTGCTGTTCTTTTACGGCGGAGTCAGGAATACCATGATAGGCTTTTAATTGTGAAATGTTAAAACCTGCATCCAGGAGTCGTTCCGTGAGGTGATAAAAATTTTGCTGGAATAGTATTTGTGTATGGGCTTCTTCGGTCCAGATCTGTATGGCAAGTTCCATCTGATCCAGAGTCATGTAAATTCGAATACCACCCAGACTCTGCAGATTAAAAGCCAGGTTCACTGTCCAGATTTTACTGCCTTTTTGAGCTTTTTCTTCCTGCAACTGTTCTCTGATTTTAAGTTGCAAAACCTCAGTTTGATTATTATGTCGAAAAGGCAACTCAAAACTGAAAACAGCCTGATCACCACTTTCTCTGCTTTGTAACTGACCACTGATAATACGTGCCAGTGCACCTTCCAGCTGATCTACAATTTTTGCCTGAATAATGAGAGGATTATGCAGTAAAAAAAGGCTCATTTCAGGTGCTAAAGGTTTTTGTACCTGGGCATGTATTACTTTAGCAGGCAAATCAAAAAACGGGTGGATTTTGCTTTGCAGTTCCAGTAAATGTGTTTGTGCAATCGTATTATAAGTACTGCTCTGACGGGACATGTTTTTGGGGATTATAACGGCTTCATTGTTCTGTATCATGGTCTGTAATTGCATTAAACCAGCTTTAAAGTCACCACTTAAATTAGCACCTGTTGCGGAGGTGTTGGTCTGGCTCAGCTTATTTTCCATATATGGACCGGAATTAAGCAGGGCTGTTTTTAAATCCTGAGCTTTGCCCAGCTGAGATAAATGCGCTGTTTGCTGAATGATTTTTTCTACCTGTGCTATAAATCGAGGGGTAAATACATTACGGGCGCTTGCATTTTGACGGGTGATTTCATTTAATGAACTAAGGATCTGGTTTAGAGATTGTTGTTTGTTGAGCAGTTGATTAAAGTATTCACTAATTTTCTGACTTTGTGGTGGACTTGAGTGTAAATTAAAACTAAAGTTACCAGGCTCTTTTATGACCTCCAGCATGAGTTGCTGGCCGGTCTGCAATGATAAACTAGTTTTAATATTAACCAGCTGTGACTGACGTATTAATGGTTCACTTATTTGAGTTCTGGATAGTTGCGCGAGTATAGCTGGATCGAATTGCCCCTGAGCATTAACCAGCAGGGAGCTCAGACCCTTACTGGCAGTTTG